>CAZNET010000098.1:0-2808 GCA_964571885.1 uncultured Pirellulales bacterium | reverse complement strand
ATCCTCAGGCGACAACTGTACCGGACAGGCAATGCCGCACCGTGGATGGCGGTCCATAAAGTCAACTAAACCTTCCAATGCCTGCGGTTCAAAAAAAACATCCTGATTCAGCACCAGCAGATAAGGATGCCGGGCGGATAGAAAGGACAAAAGTCCTTCGTTCACCGCCGCCGTATAAAAAATATTATCCCGATTATTGTCCCTGATAAACAGCTCCACGTCAACCGATTGTGATTCCAGACTGCTGACACACCGATCGAGCTGATCACGGTCACCGTAAGCCGGTATAATGACAGGTACTGTTTTTGACGATTTCATCGTTTATCCCGTTAAAGCGCTTAGATCTTCCACTACCTGTTCGAATACACTTGCCCAGTCACCCGAGGTCCGCTGCCGGTACAGCCGCGCCGTCGGATACCATGGACTGTCATCGCGGTCAAGCATCCACCGCCAGTCCGGAACCGCGGGAAGAAGGACCCACACCGGCTTGGCCATCGCGCCGGCCAGATGAGCCACCGCCGTATCAACGCTGATTACAAAATCCATCTGCTCGATCAGAGCCGCCGTATCGCTGAAATCCCTGCATAAATACGCTGGATTGTCAATTTCAAACGTCCCCGCCTCATCGATCATTTTCAACGGAAAACCCTTCTGCAATCCGTAAAGCCGAACGTTCGGCAAATTCGACAAAGGCCTGAAAAATGAAAAATCACACGATCGATTTCTGTCGTTGCCGTGCGTCGGCGAACCCGCCCAGACAATCCCGACACGAAAGCACTCCTTCTCGACCAGGCCCTGCCAACGGTCAACCCGAACCGGATCCGCAAACAAATACGGCACCTGCGACGGGATCGTTTCAAGCGACGTATTGAAAATCATCGGCAGATCGACGATTGAAACATGAAAATCATAACACAGCGATGTGAGATCATCCAAAACTCCGTAAAGGGCATCGACACAATGCAAACCCTCCACCAAACCGTGCAGCGGCCGAGGCATCTCCGAAATGATACGCCCGCCTCTCTGTTTCACAAAAGGAAGATACCTCATAAACTGAATAATGTCACCATACCCCTGCTCATAATGAACAAACAATGTTTTTCCCTTAAAATCCTGTCCTTCCCACATCGGACCTCTCGGGAAATGCGGATACGTAACGACCCCAAGCTCGGGTTTCTTCCGCCACTGGTATCCCCGCCAGCCGTTCGTCAAATCCCCGGTCAAAAGATACACCAAAGACTGATTCCAACGCCCCTGGTAACAGCTCGGATCCGCCGACACTGCCCTCTGATACGTCGCGATCGCCTCTGAATAACGCCCAATGTCACGCTGAGCATTGGCAAGATTGTACAGCGCCTCGGAAAATTCCGGATCGATCGCGATGGCTTTTTGGTATTCTTCGATCGCCTCATTCGCATGTCCCTGGGCCTTGTATGTAATACCCAGATTGTTATACAAATGGGCATGAGTCCTGTCGATTACAATACCGTTTTGAAATGTTGCTATGGCTTCGTCCCGGCGATTCAATTTATTCAATACAATCCCGAGATGATTGTACAATTCAGCGGACTCAGGACACAATTCGATCGCTTTTTGAAAATCCGCAACCGCCGATTCGTACTGCTCCAGCATCCGCAATGCATAGCCCCGCGCATTGTAAGCATTGGCAAACTTCGCGTCCTTCTCAATGATTCGCCCGCACATCCGAATCACATCCTCATAACGCTGCTGGCCCTGCAGCAGAATCACCATATTGTGCATCGCCAGGATATAATTCTCATCCAGTTCTACGGCCTGCTGATACGCCCGCATCGCATTGTCCATCTGGCCGAGCTTCTCATAGATCAATCCAAGCAGATTATAAAAGACCTGATTATCCGGCTCTACCTGCAGCGCCTGCAAAATCATCTCCAGGGCCTGCGCATAATCCCCCCGCTGATAACACGCCACACTGAGCCGCTGCAATTCTTCCGCATCGCCTCTATCAAGGCGGATAACATCACGACATACCCCATCCCTATCGGCGGAGGGATTTGTTCGTTTATATTCGTCGGCCGCTTCAAGCACTTAAACGACTCCAATTAGTCTAAAAATCCGGTTTATCCCAAAAACCGCAACTCATGTGCCAAAACCGTTTATGCCCCGTAAGACAAGATAAAACAACAGTGTTCTTTAAACCTGTCAAAAAAATAAACAAAATTTGCGATTATCTTCCTGATTGAACAACCGTCGCTTAAATGCTATAATGCAAAAAGTATCCCGTCATAGACGGAAGTCCGCAATTGTGATTTTTACTTTTTATTTTAGATAGACGATGGTTGTTGGCATTCTCTCAATTCGGCTTCATCTGCACGCCGTCAATTCGCTGAAGCAAAAACGCAGCATCGTCAAAAGCGTGATTGGCCGCCTCCAGAGCAAATTTAACGTCTCCGTCTCGGAGATCGACCACCAGGACAACAAAACCGCAGCACAGATCGGCCTGGCCGTTATCACCAACGATACGCGATTCCTCGACCAGCAGCTCGACAGGATCATCGACTTCATTCGAAAAGACGGCCGTTTCTACCTCGGCCGCATCGACAGAGAAATATTCTGAGCACTCCGCCTGAAACTCTTAAGACTACGAGGACCGAACATCCGGAAAATTCAAAAACGCGAATTCCCCGAAAAGCTCTTTCGCCTTCGCATCGTAAGCCTTCGCCGCGGCCGTCTCATCATCGAAATGACCCAGATCGTAACCCACACCATGCTTGTAGATCTTGGCGATATACTTGCCGTAACTCTTGCTGAAAAAAACCCCCTTATACC
>CAZNET010000097.1:0-8367 GCA_964571885.1 uncultured Pirellulales bacterium | reverse complement strand
ACCTTAATGATATGCACGGCGCCGTCGAGGTTGAGGAAGTGACGCACCTTATTTTGCGTTTTTGCTGATAGAGATATTTTCCAAAATCCATGATCCTGCATACCGGCGGGTCGCTGTTCGGGGCGACTTCCACCAGGTCCAGCCCTGCCTCGGCGGCTCGGTCCTTTGCTTCTCGTATATCAACAACACCGACCTGATCGCTGTTTTCGTCCACGAGACGAACTTCACGAGCCTTGATCTTGTCATTAACTCTTAATCTTTTGTTGCTAATCTGAGACCACCTTACCTTTCGTAATTATGAATAAAACTCTTCTGACG
This sequence comes from uncultured Pirellulales bacterium, assembly GCA_964571885.1. Classification (GTDB taxonomy): domain Bacteria; phylum Planctomycetota; class Phycisphaerae; order Sedimentisphaerales; family Anaerobacaceae; genus CAZNET01. The sequence continues at coordinate 8,049 of CAZNET010000097.1, read as the reverse complement.
AATAATACCTTATAAATACTTAAAATTCAAAATTTGTTTTTCTAAGTCTGACATGTTCTTCGGCAATATTCAAAAACTGATCGACGTCCATCGTTCTGCTTTGTTTTTTCCCTTTAATTCTCACATTCACCTGATTGTTTTGCTCTTCTTTAGGCCCGACCACAAGCATAATCGGTACTTTCTCGCTGTGGGCTTTGGCAATTTTAGCGCCGATCTTTTCTCCGGTAAGATCACTTGTGCATCTGAGCATCGCCGCGGTCATTTTTTGCTGAACCTTAACGGCGTAACCATCGGTTTTTTCGCTGATCGTCAATAGTCTCATCTGCTCGGGAGCAAGCCAAAGAGGCATCGAACCTGCGTATTGTTCGATCAATATCCCCATAAATCTCTCAAACGATCCTAATACCGCCCGGTGTATCATCACCGGCGTCTTTTCGGTATTATCGCTATCGGTATAAACCATTTCGAAACGCTGAGGCATTGAAAAATCAAGCTGGATCGTCCCCAACTGCCAGGATCGACTGAGACAATCCTTTACATGAAAATCAATTTTTGGCCCATAAAATGCCCCGTCGCCTTCATTGAGGTCGTAGCTTATCTGCTTATGTTCAAGGGCATTTTTCAAGGCATGGGTGGTAATGTCCCATATCTCGTCGGAACCAATATGTTTTTCGGGCTTAGTTGACAGTTCAATGTGATAATCGCTGAATCCAAAGGTTTTATAAACCTCAAAAATCAAATCGATCACACCGACGATCTCCGATTCTACCTGGTCCTGCTTGCAGTAAATATGGGCATCATCCTGCGTAAACTGCCGAACCCTGAACAAACCGTGCATAACACCGCTGGCTTCGTGACGGTGCACCAATCCAAATTCAGCTATTCGTTTTGGAAATTCACGGTAAGAATGCTTACGTGATTTATAAATTAAACATCCGCCGGGGCAGTTCATCGGCTTGATAGCATAGTTAACACCATCGACAACGGTAAAATACATATTTTCACGATAGTTGTCCCAATGACCGCTTTTATGCCAGAGTTCCTCATTCAGGATGATCGGTGTTTTTATTTCCTGATATCCGTATTTATGATTGATTTCTCTTAGAAAATCGACCATCGCATTCCAAATCACCATTCCTTTGGGATGCATAAAGGCAAAACCCGGTCCAGCCTCATTAAAACTGAAAAGATCAAGCTGTTTGCCGAGGACTCGATGATCCCGTTTTTTGGCTTCTTCCAGAAGAAAAAGATATTCATTTAACTGTTTTTTTGTCCACCATGCCGTACCGTAAACACGCTGCAGCATCTTTTGCGAGCTGTCGCCGTGCCAGTAGGCGCCTGCTACGGACATAATCTTAAAGCTGCCCGCCCTTCCTGTACTTGGAAGATGAGGTCCTTTGCAGAGATCTCTAAAATCAGTTCCGTGTGAGTAAAAACTAATTGTATCGCCGTCCGCTCTTTCAATATTATCTATTTTATATTTATCTTCTTTTAATTCTTGTAGAGCCTGCTCCCTGCTCATCTCGGTTCTAACGAACGGCTTATCCTGATCAATGATGGCCTGCATTCGCTTTTCTATCTCAGGAAAATCATCCGGCCTGATAGGTTCATCCAGGTCGATATCGTAATAGAAGCCGTTTTCTACCGCCGGTCCATAAACAAGCTTCGCTTCGGGCCAGATACTACAGATCGCCTCGGCCATGATATGAGCACAACTGTGTCTTAGAACTTCGAGACTTTCTGCGTCTTTTTCTGTCAAAATCCTAACTTCGACATCAGCATTGACCGGTGCAGACAAATCCAGGATTTCACCGTTAACTTTTGCCGCTATCGCCGATTTTGCCAATCCGGAGCTGATTTTCTCGGCTACTTGCTTAAAGGTATTTCCTTTATTTATTTCAAGGCTGCCGCCGTCGGGCAGTGTTACATTAATCATATAATGTGATTCCGATTCCTTAAAAATACAACAATTTCAATGTGTCTTATACTATTATCGTTCCACAGCAGTGTTTTAAATAGCATTTTCAGCCAAATTCGTAAAATTGTCGTAAAAACCTATTACGTATGTTCTATATTTTAAAAAACAGCATCCCGCGTGTCAATTTTTTAATAAAAAAAGATTAACCTGTAAATCTCATGCAACTTCAGGGTTTTTATGTTTTTTATTTGCTTGATCGTATCGGATTTGCTAAAATTCTCTTCATTAAGGAAATCTTACTGTCAGGATTTCACGAGAGGATTTATGAATCTATTAATATTGATAAAAACAACAATTCTCAGTACGCTGAATCTGGAGATATTAACATTTCATGCCGCCCCCGTTTGTCTTGCAATCGAACTCAATTTCAGTCTGGCAAGAATTATCCTTTTAATTATATGGTTTTTGGTGTGCATGTACTGTGCTCAGCAGATTCAGTACAGCCAATTAGTGTCTAAAGGGCACAAAACGACGGCAAGTTTGGGGGCTCTTTTTCTGGGTCCGTTTTTATATCTTTTTTTGATGATTTTAGATGCCTACGACCGGGCAAGTCAAAACGAAAAATCCATCGTCACGAAACTTAAAAATACAATTTCGGGTGTGAGGTTTTCAACAAGCTCAGCTTCCAAAGATTTACCGATCAAGCTGTTGGATTCGTCGGGCCGAAGCATTAACGAAATTTACGGTCATGGAGACCGCGGCCGAAATCAAAAAAGCCATATTCTCGAGTTGACCGACGAGATCATCTTTAACGCGCTGGAAGAAAGAGCTAGTGACATTCTTATCGATCCCAAGACCGACACGACCTATACCATTCGGTTTCGCGTTGACGGCGTATTAAGAACCGTCGAACAGCTCGATTCGGCCACCTGTCAAGCGGTCATCAACAGCATCAAGGCGGTATCGAATATGGATATTTCCGACAAAAGACGACCTCAGGATGGCGCGTTCATCGCCAGAACCATGGACGATACGGTTTCATTCAGGGTCGCCAGTGCCGGTGTTCTAAGCGGGGAAAAACTGTCAATCCGGGTATTACATCAGGATGTCAGCCGATTCAAGCTGACCTCGATCGGACTTGGAGAGAAGCAACGTCAGGTTATCGAAGAAATGATCAAAAAACCATCCGGGATGATCTTGCTGTCCGGGCCGACCGGCAGCGGAAAAACAACAACGCTGTACGCAATGCTGCAGAATATCGACCGGATGATAAGAAATGTTATAACCGTGGAAGATCCCATCGAATACGTTTTGCCCAATGCCAGCCAGATCGAGGTCAATCCGAAGGCGGATATTACGTTCGCTAAATCTCTGAGGAGCATTCTAAGACAGGATCCGGATATTATCTGTATTGGGGAAATACGGGACGAGGAGACCGCAGGAATTGCTCTCCGCGCCGCCCAGACGGGCCATTTAGTCATTGCGACGGTCCACAGCAACAGCAATGCCTCGGCGCTGATCAGACTGCTTGATCTGGGTGTCAGTCCTTTGCTTTTATCATCCGGCTTAAATCTGATCATTACACAACGCCTGATACGCAAGCTGTGTAACCGCTGTAAAGTGACCGCACAATTAACACCTCTTCAAATTCAGAATTTCAGAAAAAAGAAGATCAACTATGCGAACATACAACAGGCGGTCGGATGCGATTATTGTAACGGTACCGGCTATTACGAGCGAACCGGTATTTATGACTTTTTGGTTGTGGACAATAAATTAAAGGCCAGTATCGCGCAAAACAAAATTTCGCTGGAAGAATTAAGAAAAGAAGGCGATAAACGAGGCAGATCAAACCTGCAAAAGCAGGCCTTGTTGAAAGTGGTTTCCGGTGTAACCAGTATTGAAGAAATGAGTCGGGTTTTAGGATAAACGGATGATTGTTTTTATTGGAATCGTTATGGGAGCTGCGGGAGCCTGGCTGGCTGCAAAAAGAGGCCTTTACGAAATCTGGGCGTTTTTCTTCAGCCTTGTCATCTCGATTTATCTCGGCATCTATCTTAGAGAAACAGCGATGACTCATTTGACTTTTTTGGAAAATCTGGGCGCATATGGTGACACGTTCGCTTTAATCGGCGTTGCTGTCATCTGTTTTTCCATACTTTACGGTTTTACGTATGTATTTTTTCTGAGTCAGTCAACTGTCAATCTGCCTAAAATCGTCGATAAAACCGGAGCGGTTGTTTGCGGTTTTCTTTCCGGATTGTTGTTATTTAGTTTTATCAATGTTTTGATTTCAGCTTCTCCTCTTCATAATAATCCGGTGGCTGAATTTATCGGCCTTAAAGATAAACCTGCCCAAATGAACATTACGACGATCGATATGCTCTGTGGTGCCGTTAATGTTCTCGTCTCAAATAAAAACTCCGTAAGTCCTGCCGAAAATATCACATTTTTAAACAAGAACATTGAAAGAAGAACTCAAAACCTTCAGGACAGAGAACAAGCAAACGACGAACAACAAGCTCCGCCAGAAATCCAGGAACCGCAAACGCCGCTGGAGCGTCTTGGTCCGCCGCCGGATGTCAATGTCGACGAGCTTTGATGCATTTGTAATGCATTTTTATACATCAGGACCCATACAAAAAAGGTCCCCGCTTGATCGATCAAAACGGGGACCTTGGTATCTCATATTCTCTTAAAACTCGATCAGCTTTTGGATTGATCAAGAATTAAGTCCTTGACCTTTTGACTTGGCAGATTCAGCGAACCATAGGCGACCGCCGCTACATCTCGCAACTGCGGATCCGCCTGCTTAGAAGAAATTAGCCGATAAACCGCATCTATCATCTCATCACTAAGAAGGCTGCCGTGCTGTTTTGCCGAGTCTGCCAGTGCATGAAATGCTTCGATTCTTACTTCCTGCGGATTATCCTGTTTCATTGCCATGCGTCCGATGGCCCGCTGGGCATCGGGATGGTTTATTCCGGCAAGTATCTTCCCCGCCAATATTCGCATCTGAATCGAATCGTCGTTTGTCACATCCGTCAGCACCTCTAAAATTGAGGTCAGGTCAATCACCGGATTATTTGTCTTTGCGAGATTCAGCAGCGCTTCTGCCGCCCTGAGGGCATACTGAAGGGCAATCTCTTCATTCCAGGGATTCATGTTCTCGCCTTGCTGCAAAGGAGTTTTAGCTAAGGCTTGTGCTAAATTAGCTATGACAAACCTGCTTTCGGGGAATCCGCTTTTCGGCTCCGCATTGGCTACCGCTATCGCAGCGCTTAATCTGACCGATCTGTCTTCGAAGGTCAGCGCTTTCATCAAAGGCTGCTCAACACCTACGCGATAGAATAACGATTTTTCGCCGGCTGTCATCGCAAGAGCTTCCGTTACGCCAAGAGCCACATAGGCATTGTTGTCCTTCAACGCTCTCGCTAAAGCCAGGTGAAGGTATTCGACACCCGCGGTTTTTGCATAGACCGACGCATTTGCGTGGCCCTGTCCAAAGTATTCGGGCATCTTCATATCGGCGGATTCTGCTTTGAAGAAGGAAGCGATCCATAAACCAATCGCCCGTCCAAAGTCAGGATCCGCTTTTAAAGCCCACTCACAATTTCGCATCGCCATCAGTTCGTTGAAATATTCCTTACTGACTTTCTGGCGGGTTAATGACTTTTCGTCTTGATTCCTAAACCATATATTGGCGAAATCGGCATCTTTTGGAGGAGCAAGAGAATCGGTATGGTAATAATAATTTTCCGCCAGTTTATAAAATAATTGAGCGGCGGGTATTTTTATCGCCGCAGAATCTATTTTTTCAATACTTTCTGACGCCAAATTGCGAAGCTCTTCTGACTGCTCGTTTTCCGCAACGTATTTCAAATGGGCAAGGGACTGTGGATAACTTATTTCACCAAGCGCTTTAATAATTTCAGCCTTTACCGCTGTATTGTCAGTCTGTAAAGCCGAAACAAGCGGTCTGATCGCATGTCGGCTGAGCTGTCCGAGCGCCCAGATGATATTCGCTGTCTCTTCTTTTCTGTCTTTATCTGCCAATGCATCAAGCATATAAGGAATTGCATATTCCCCCGCATCCTGCAGTCTTTTGAGAGCGATTAACTGACCCCGCTTCGTCGTATTTAGCCGGCGGATCTCTTCGGCGATTATCTTCGGATCGGCGCGACGAATGAATTTTCCCTGATCGATGACGCTTAATATCTTATCGATCAGGACGGCAAAATTATCCTCCGGCATACTATGCTTTACTTTCATCAGCAGCGAGTAGCCCTGTGGATTCGAATCGCTTAATTCAAGTAATCTGACGGGATCCGGTGAACTTTCGACAATCGCCTGCGCATATCCCTCTGCCAGATCGAGACGGCCTATTTTGGTATAATGAAGTAAATCATTCCAGTTGTCCTCTAATGTCTGGGCCCTGCAAATGTTACTCTGTCCCAAAACCAGCAGCGCTACTCCAAAAAATAAAACTTTCTTAAGCATTAAGATATCTCCAAAATTCTACAATAACGATAAAATCAAACCAGCGTACCATTTTATATTTCGACAGCTAAGCACAGCGAATGAAATATAAAACCTTAAAATATTTAAAAAAACGGCTTATTAAGCCTAATATTATAAATTTATCGGATTTATGTCAACAAAAAACCCGTATATTGTACAGATTAACACCGATGAAACTTGACAGTCAAAAGGCAAGCTGCGAATTCCTGTTCATAACAGATACTGTAAAACAATCGAAAAAATTACTAAAAAACATCATTTTTCCTGAACAGGCAAACGAATTTGCGCATCCTAAAAGATGAAAAGTCAATCGTGATTTGTTCATTTGGGTTTATTCCCGAATAAACAGTTGATGAAGCAGATAATTTTACTTGATTTACGGATTAGAATTTGATAAAATCCCTAATAACTGAAGAAAAATAATTCAAACCTGATAAATTAACACATTGATGGAAAGGATCAGTGCAATGAAAAAGCAAAAAGGTTTTACACTCATCGAACTTCTGGTCGTTATTTCGATCATCGCCCTGTTATTGGCCATTCTGGCCCCTGCATTGAGTAAAGTGAAAATGATGGGTTACAATATCGCCTGCAAGGCCCGGCTGCATCAACTGGGCTTTTGTTTTGAAATGTACACGAATACCAATGACGGCTACTTCATGGGACACGGCTTTGCCATGGCAGACCAGTATGCCAATGCAACAAATTATCGTCAAAACAGGGAATTGTATTTTCTTGTTATGTACGACTGTTACGGCGGTGAAACCAAAGTTCTGAACTGCCCCACGCAGGAAGGCGCCGAGTCGGACGCAAAGACCCAGAGTATTATTTTTGAAAAGAACCAACTCAACGGAGCTAATAAAAAGGCCAATGCCTACGCCGCATCAAGTGATCTGGAAAAAGTCGAGGCCAGAGTCGGTTACGGTATTAACAACTGGGTTACCTATAATCCCAAGCCTGTCTGGGATACCACCCAATATTACGGCTCTGGAGCCGACGGCGGCGGCTGGGCGGAGCTTTCCTGGAAAAAGGCGGACGTGCCGGACGCGGAAACCATCCCGGTACTGGGCGGCGACTGGTGGCACTCAGCCAGAACTCATGCCAGCCAGGAACCCATTCAGTATCCTGAAGAGCAGGGACACGGTGTAAACCGCTATGTCAGGGACCGCCATGACGGATACAATATGGTGCTTTACATGGATTGGCACGTCGACAAAATCACCATGAAGGAACCCTGGATCCTCAACTGGCACCGGGAATGGATGAACGATATCTGCGACGAGCAATTACCCGAATGGCCCTTCTGGATGGCCAGAATCGAAGATCCGAAACTGCCTTGCTTAAAATAGCAACGGCAAATATGTTAAAAATGAAACAGAGGCATACAAAAAAATTTGTTTTATTTGCTTTAAGCTTAAAGGCTAACTGATCGATCAATTCAGAAATACGATTTGCATAAAAAAATATACAATATGACGTTTATTTTAACCCAATAATGTTAAAATAATGTTATTCATGAATAATCTGCTACATTTATATCTAAGCTTTCAAATGAATTCATTTTGTGTATGTCTATTATGAAAAGGATGACTATTATGAAAAAGCAACAA
>CAZNET010000096.1:0-8443 GCA_964571885.1 uncultured Pirellulales bacterium | reverse complement strand
GTACCAGTTTCAATACCGGCTATGTCATGGATACCAGTGTCGGTCTTCGAATCCCAAAGCAAGAGCAGAGTAAAAGTGTGCCGCTAAAAGAATTCTGGGGTGCCAAGATAAAAGGCGGCACGGCGCCGGTTCTCGTTGTCCGCGTGGGAGTCACGATCCACAGTGAAGCCATTGACAAGATGAAACACACGTTCCGCGACTGGTACATGAATGAGATCGGTAAAGGGATCGTCACCGGCGGAAAACTCACTGTTCCTAACGACAAACAGATCTGGATCGTGGAACTTGAAAGAGATGAATAAAATCAGACAAATTGGTCAGGATTATATGAATGAGATTAAATTTTAAGGAGCTGAATAATGAAAACAAAAGTGGCATTAAGTTTACTTTTATTGCTGACAGCGGCTTCTCTTCAGGCAAAGGAATATACGTATCTTATAAAACCGGTGCCGAAGGGCCTGCAAACCTGCAGATTTGAATTGTGGGTACCTGAGACGATCTCGGCTGAAGATAAGGTCCGGGCGGTTCTATGTTCCGTAGATTACCAGGCGGGCACGAATCTTTACGAGGATGAAGGCTGGCGTGACCTGGCGGCAAAGCTCAAATGTGTCCAGCTTAGATACGATATGGCCGTGAAACGCGAAGGCCGAACACACAGGCTCCCTACCGAGAAGTTCGCTACCGATTTGATCAAAGATGCGCTGTCGCATTTCGCAAAAGAAATAAAGCATCCGGAACTGAAACATTCTGCGATGCTGCTAACCGGTCTGTCACAGTCGGCGGGGCAGTGTTTAAGATTTGCAATGCATATGCCCGACCGGGTCATCGGGGCGGTGCCTTTCCATACCAGCAACCGGAACACGAATGTCGATAAATCGTCGATATGGTCTATTCCTTTTCTGTTTCCGCTCGGCGAAAAAGACATGTTAACCTTGACCGCCTATCGAAATATTCTTGAGGCCAGAGAACATAACGCTCTCTGGGCGGCCTTGATCCAGCCGGAAATCCCTCACCATCAATTAGGCAATCAGGATGTGATATTAATGTGGGTCGAAGAGATCATCGAGCAGCGTGTCCCTATGCAGATACCGGCCGGCGGACCGGTCAAGCTAAAACCCATCGAAGAAGAATCCGGTTGGCTGGGTGTTCTGAACACACGGGCAGGTCTGGTCGCTCATGGTTCAAATGTTTATGCCTACGGAAAACAACCGAACAATGTCAATCCCGAACGAGGGCACTGGCTGCCAAGTAAAAAAGTCGCGAAAGCCTGGGCCAAGTACTGCCTGGCGGGCAGTGTCGATAAACACGAAGAACGTGAAGAGATCGCGGCTAAAGCAATTCGAGCAAAGAAACCCGTGATTGTGGATTCCAAACTGGATGAATGGGGCAAACTACCCTTTGAATTGAAATGGCCGGCCCAGGTACTGCCTCACGGCCTGAACTGGCACGGGTCCGAAGATTCATCCGCTACATTCGGCATTCAATATGACGATCAATATCTCTACATGGCATTTGATGTCACCGACGATCAGAATGTTCATGAAGACCGCGCACCGTGGTTCCAGGATGGGCTGGAGGTCAGAATCAATGCAAAGCCCGCCGTCGAACGGGCGACCAACCGGGGCAGAGGTGAAAACAGTACGTTTTTATTATTGGCTTTTAGTCCGGTGGCGAATTCAGAAAAGACACACATTGCCAATGAGGACCTGCTGCCGGATGGTGTTAAAATCGCGGCCAAGTCAACGACCAAGGGATACCGGGCGGAATTAGCGATACCAGTTAGTTATCTTGATGAGATGCAGGGGCAATCGTGGAAGCGGTTCAGGCTCAATATCACAATCGATGACAAAGACGACAGCGGCACATCGCAGGTCTGGTACAGACCCGACTGGAGATCCGACGATACCTACTACGGCTCCGGTACAGTAGATAAGCAAATATAGGAATTTATACACGTAAATTTAATAAATAATTACTCATGTCTCAGAGCGATGATCGGGTCAACTTTGGCTGCGCTGGCGGCGGGATACAAGCCGAAGATAATACCGATGCCGACACTGATAATAAAAGGAAATACGATACTCTGCACAGTTATTACAGTCGGCATTTTCGCAAAGTAGGTGATGACAATCGGAATACCGATGCCCAGGATAAGACCGACAATGCCGCCAAGCGTGGAAAGTACAACGGTCTCTATCAGAAACTGAATGATGATCTGTCTTTTTTTTGCGCCGATGGCTCTTCGAATACCTATTTCACGGGTACGTTCGGTTACCGAGGCCAGCATGATATTCATAATCCCGATCCCGCCGACAAGAAGACTGATACTGGCAATCGAGCCGAGTACGATATTGAACGTACGCTTCGTCGCTTCAGCCTGTTTTAACAACGCCAGCGGCACACTAACCTGATAATCGTCTTTCTCATGAAACCGCTGCAATAATCGCTCGATACCCGCAGCGGTGGACTCGACATTATCGGTTCCATCCACCTGTACAATGATCTGGTGAAGTTCGACTAATTCTCTGGTCCTGCTGCCGGCGGTCCGCTTTGAAAATATGTCACCGTAATATTGACGGACAGTTTTCAGGGGGATATAGGCATCGATCTGCTGGTCGGGTATCTGAATATTTCCCGCCTGTCCCGATTCGCTTTTAATGATCCCGATGACTTCGAAATAATCCCCGCCGATCTTGATCGTCTGGCCGATAGTGTTTTTTGTCGCCAGCAGCTTTCTCGCTCCGAATTCGGTTAGTACAACAACCGCCGAAGAATCAATATTTTCCTGTTCATTAAAAACCCGTCCCGCCAGAATGGGCCTGGGGACTAACTCGAACCATTTTTCATTTGTCCCTACGATCCTCAGTTCGAGGGCATTCGAGCCGAGCCGCGATTCCTTGCGTACCAGCTTTGCCGGAGCGACTTTTCGTATCGTATCGAAACTTTCTTCTATTCGTTCGTGATCGAGATAGGTCAATCCATAAATACTCATAAAAGAACGCTGCGTGCTGGTGGATTCTTCTTCGAGAGACTTAACCGAATTGATAATAATATTCGTACTGCCGAGTTTCTGGATCTGATACAGCGCTTCTTTGCTGGCGCCTTCGCCGACCGCCAGCATCGCAACGACACTGCCAACACCGAAAACAACACCGAGCATCGTCAAAAACGAACGCAGCTTATGCAAAAGCAGATTTTCGATACCAAGCAATATATTCCTGACGAATCTTGAATTTTTCATAATCAGTTCTCTTCTATCGTGTCAACAAAGCCGTCTTTCATGTGAAGCCGTTTTGAGGCATAAGCGGCGATATCCGGCTCGTGAGTTACCATAATAACCGTTTTACCTTCGCTGTTTAAGTCGGCAAGAAGTTCCATAATTTGCTTTCCGGTGGCGCTGTCCAGGTTTCCGGTCGGTTCATCGGCCAAAATGATCTGAGGACCACCCGCCAGTGCCCGCGCCACCGCCACTCGCTGCATCTGCCCCCCCGATAACTCCGAAGGCCGATGGTCAAGACGATCGCCCAATCCGACTTTCTCGGCCATTATCTTCGCCCGCTCGCTGCATTGCTCAGCATCGAGCCCAAGATAATACAACGGCAACTCGATATTTCTCTGCACCGTCAACTGGGGAATCAGGTTGAAACTTTGAAAAACAAAACCGATATATTTCAGGCGAATGTCACTTAGCGCATCATCATTTAAGAGACTTACGTCTCTGTCCGACAACCAATACTGTCCAGAAGTCGGACGGTCAAGACAGCCGAGAATATTCATCATCGTGCTTTTGCCCGAACCGCTGGGTCCCATAATGGCCCAAAAGCCTCCTTTTTCAAAAGATACGCTCACATCCCGAAGAGCCCTTACCTCCTGGGCGCCCATCTGGTATATCTTTCGGATATTATTAAATTTCACAAGCTCCATAGTTTATCGTTTCATCGATTACGGTTGCGGGGCATTTTCGTTTTCGCTGTCTCTGCGTCTGCGGCTTCTGCGCGAACGAAGCTGTTCTCTTTCTTCAGGTGACATTTGCTCGAAACGCTTACGCATTTCTTCACGCTGAGCCGGATCCATATTTTCAAATCTTCGTCTTCGACGCTCAGCTTGAGAGTCTTCCTGTTGGGGCTCATCCCCTTGTGACGTCTCGATGTTATCAAGGCGATCTGATATTTTCTGCTGGAGCCGGTCAGCAGATGAATCTATCTGAAGATTATTATAATCCTTCGGACCTGCCTCGGCTGATTTAAGCGGCGGATTGAGCAGCACGATATCGCCATCTTCGAGACCTTCGACAATATGGATCACTTTATTGTTATCCAGCCCCGTCGTCACTGTTCTGGGTTCAAATGATTTTCCATTGAGAACATAAACGGTAGGCGCTGTTCCAACACGAACTACCGCCTGCAAAGGAACATATACAGCGTCTTTGTACTGTTCAATAATTACCTCAGCCTGGCAGCTCATGCCGGTTCTCAGCATTTCATTTTCTCCCTCGATGTAGATCTCCGAATTATAAACCTTAAGATCCGGATTCATCCACATGCTTTGGGCATCCGGCAACGGTGCGATTTGTTTTACCGTTCCATAGAAGGTATAACCGGGCAGTGCATCGACGGTGATAACAGCGGGCAATCCTAATCGGGTCTTTTTAATATTGGATTCATGGATCGCCACTTCCGCTTTGGTCAGGTTTCCGACCGGCAGATAAATAAGTTCCTGACGTTCACGCACTTCCTGACCTTCGTCCAGCGGTTCATCTCGATTTCGCCAGCCCCCACTTCTTGCACTGGTAGCATAAATCGCAAGACCGTCCGCCGGTGCATATATTTTGGCCTTTTCGATTTGATCTTCAAGTTTTTTCAGCTTATCCTTTTGACGTAAAAATTCCGCCTCTTTCGCTTTCAGGTCGGCCTGAGCCTGGATAATATCCGCGCGGGCTTTTCGCTCGGTACGCTCCAAAGCCATTTCGGCCTGGGAAACATCGCTTTTCAACTGGGCCAGTTGCCTCTTGTAATTGTACTCGGTAAGAAGCTCTTTACTTTTTTTCGCCAACTCAACATCCAGGGCTCGTTTCTTGGCCGCCAGTTCATCTTTCTCAAGCTCCGTTTTGGAAATATATTTCTCTTCAAAAAGCTGCTCAGACCAATCCAGTGTGTTTTTAGCCTGGATATATTCTTCCTGAGCGAGCGTAATTTCAGCATTGGCCTGGTTGACCTCATAGGGATATTCCCCCTGAATATATTTATCCAGGTCTTGTTTAGCAAATTCAAGACTAAGATTCGCCAGGTCAACATCACTTTTAGCCTGATTTTCGACAACAGCCAGATTTTCCTTTGAGCCGATATACGAGGCTTCAGCATTCTGAACCCGGATCTCCTGATCGATCTTATCATCGACGAGCGAGCTTGCATCCAACTCGACAAGTAAATCACCTTTTTTAACCCGCGTGCCTTCTGGAATCAGTGTGATGATAGAGGTTCTTCCTTCGACTTCGTTCTTGATAATGATCTGATCCCTTGCTTTGATCGTTCCCGATTCAACAAAGCTGATGGTCAAAGGGCCACGCTTGACATGATAAACCGGACCGTCAAATTGGTTTTCTTCTTTGCCCTGAAAAATGTGACCCGAAACCAGGATCACCGCCAGGATAACAGCAATTAAACTCATACCAATATATATTTTCTTTGTTGACATTTTAACCTTCTTGCGGAGTATATTCCCGCCATAAACCTTTTTCATTAATTTCTAATACGCCCATATCTCGCTGAAGTTCCAGTTCAGCGATTCGGTAATTGATAATCGCCGCGGTCAGTGAATTTTGTGCAGAGAGCAGTGCTTCCTGTGCTTCGAGCAAATCTCGAATTTCTGCGCGACCGGCTTCAAGGAACAGATTCGTGCTTCTGACCCGCTTCTGCGCCAGGGTCACACTTCTGGCCTGGATTCGCAGACTTTCGCGTGACTCCAGTAAATCACGCAGTTTGTTTCGAATACTTATTTTGATTTCATCCTCGAGATTTTGAACATTACGCACGGCTCTTTCCAAAAGGATATATCCGTTTCGATAAGCGTTTCGTTCAGCGGTCCGTTCAAATGGCAGATCCATGGTCATAAAGGCTGAATATTCACCTTTATCCAATCTTAGCGAGGTATCGGCAGAATTCACACTGCTGATTGACCGGCTGCCGCCAAGACCGGCGGTTCCGAATAATGTCAGTTCAGCACGTAACGCATCGGCTAAAACAACAATGGCACGTTGCGCGTCATAAACCTCACCCTGGGCAACGGTCAGATCGACACGATTAGCAAACGCCAACTCCAACGCTTTATCCTCATTGATCTCCAGCGGTCCGGCGTTTTCCATATCAGGCGGATTCAAAACCACCGGCGCATCGGCGCTCGGAGCATTCGTATCGACCTGGGTATATTGGTCATTGTTGCCGGGCAGTGAAAATTCTTCGGAATAGATTGCTAATCGCTCTAACTCGGAACGATCCAGTTCGATCTTCGCATCAGGCGGCAAATCCAGCAAATTTTTAAAGGAATCCAGACGGCGTTTATAGGTTTCGACAGCATTGATCCATCGGTCTCTTGCCCTTAGTTCATCCTGTACCGCCTGGTCAACCCCGACCTCGGTCAGACGGCCCGCATCGGCCAATCGGCGAGCTCGCCTGGCAGAACGGATCAGTCCACGATAGTTTTCCTCGTTATTCTTAATGACATCCAGTTGTCTTAAAACGCTCAGATATTCAGAAGCGATACTCACCGCGAAATTTTGTCTGAATCTTATAAAATCATAAATCGCATAAACAACATCACGTTCGGCCTGCGTCAACGGCTCGGTGACAATATGCCGGCCGCTGCCACGCATTAATGGCACTGACACGGTCGCATCCGCTGAAATTCCTAAAGCCGATGCATTATTGAGCGTTAGTAAATTGGCTAAACTCACCGCCAGATCCGCTGAAACCTGCGCACCGGAAGGAAATAGTTTCGATGCCCCGACAACGCCGCCGTATTCAATACCGGTCACAGTACCGCCGCTGCCTAAGTCGGTTTCGATCAAAACATCCGCCTGGGCGGCAAAGATCGTTCGAAATTCATTGCGTTCCAGGTCGAGATCCAGCGCTTCCTGAAAAATGATTTCTTTGCGATTTTGATAGTCAAAGCTGCTGCTGGCTCCTATCTGCAATGCCTGCATTAAGGTTATTTTTACAGGCTCATTAGTATCTTCAAGTAAGACGACAGGATCAAGTGACGGTTTGGACTCCGGGTAATCGTCTTCCGGCCAGTGTTCGGGCGATTCAAGATTATCAGTTCCAAGCGACGCGTGTCCCGCATAGGGCAACTGTTGTTTAATCACAAGTCGGCGTCGGAGCGTATCACTCGGCCGTTCGATGTTGAATTCCTCCGCCCTGCCGGTTATCCGCATTTTTTCCTGAATAATATCATCGGCGACTTGATCGGCTTCAATACGGTATTCTTCAGGCGTTTTACATCCCGTTTGAACAAGTAATGTTGCGCACAGTAAAACAAGTGACATACTCAACACGCCATCAAAGTGCCTTAAAAATATCCCTATAATAAATTGTTTCAATCGTCTTTTCATAAACCAACTACTCTTTAAAACGCTATATCCATTTCAGAAACGATATTCTTTTTTTCAGATGCTGAATGTACCCCATTTAAAAACATCTCAACGAGCAATTCCGGCATTTGAAGGGTATTCGTCTTTGTCTGAAAATCCCGCACGCCGGCCCTGAGCATCCCCAGTAAAAAAGTCGCCATTGCCTCGGCTGAGATATCAGAGCGAACCTCACCATCAGCCATCCCCTCTAAAAAAATCTCCGCTAATATCTCGACCAGCATTCTTCGTTTATCGAACCAGTACTGTCGAATATTTTCTTTTTGTCGGCCGGCAAAATTCGCCTCATTTTGCATCATCTCAAGCAATGGCCTTCTCTTTTCATAGAAAACAGTTATCTGTTCACAGACGTTTAAGAGCTTGTCACTAAAGGAATGATGACATGGTGCAGTCTTTTGCAATAACTCACATAGCTCATCAAAACCCGATGTGGCCACTTGAAAGAAAAGTTCATCCTTATTTTCAAAATAACGATAAATCGTTCCTTTGCCGACCTTTGCCGTCTCTGCAACTTCATCCATCGTAATTTCATAAAATCGGTGGTTGGCTGCTAATTTTTCAACCACTCGCATTATCTGTTTTTGTTTGGTGCGGTAAGGCATATCATCTTGAATATTTATTTTGTAACTTATTTATTCAAAATCAGTTAGCGAATTTTACAAACAGAACTGACCAGTCAGTACTATAAACATAGACGCACGATTAGAGGCTTTTATTGCATTATTTTTCCAAAAAACATAAATAATCGCTTTTTGATAATTCATACGACGAAATCACTGATTTATGCGCGGAGTATGAACA
>CAZNET010000095.1:0-8484 GCA_964571885.1 uncultured Pirellulales bacterium | reverse complement strand
ACGGCGATGAAATGGATTTCACGTTACGATTGGGGCCGTTATGATATCGACACGTTCACAATGAAAGCCGATCTTCATCAGGCCGCGTTTGAACTTGGTATCTCTCTGGCCAAGCAGGATGCCTCGTCCGCGAACGGTTATGTCGTGCACTTTTTCATGAAACGGTGTTTCGACCGAACCGTGAACGATCGCGCCGCCGGCGATATAGATCGTCTCGTTGGATTCGAGCTTGATCGCGCCGGGGATACCATCGTCAGCGGGAAAATGCATGCCCGGTCCGAAATAACGGACCTTTGGATCATTTGGATCCGGTATGTTTTTTTCGATGGGATTGGTGAAAAGCTGCAGATTATGCGTAATATCATCATTGATCTCTATGGACAGCTTTCGGGGCTTGTCCAGCGCAAATTCAATGGCAGAACCCTTTACGGTGGGCTCGATCCCATAACGCAGGGGCCGGATATCGACTTTCTCGATTGTGTCGTCAGCTTTAATACGAACATTGATCTTGCCCTGAAAATCAAAGTAGGCCATCGACGCATGCTCATATTCCTGCGGCCCGACATCGCCGGCCCAGGCGTGAGGCTTCAAAACCCTGACCTGATAAACATCGACAGGCAATTCATTGACAAAGACCTTAAAATCCTCGGATATCGGCAGCGCACCTTCACCCCGAGGCGCGGCATACCGCATGACCAGACTGTCCTGACTGCCAATTCTGCCGGTCAACTCACAGCCGGCGTTCAATAAAATCATTAAGACCGCTGAGAGAATGATACATGATCGTTTATTCATAAAAAGCTCCATGCCATTACATAAATGATATGAGGGCAAATATAAGTAAACCGCTCTCTCAATCAAGCAAAAACAGATTTACATGACGGGATTGTCAAAAAATGATAGATTCCTGTCCATGTTGACCCAAAAGGCATATTCAGCGATATCTTGACAAGAATGATTCAAACAGCGACAATCGAAATGGATACGGTGATTTTTTAAGGATGTTCGAATGGTTGATTTGGCTGTTAAGAAATATGTTGTGATCGTTCAATGCGATATCGTTACCGAGCGGTGTTGCGGGGATTCTTGTGACAAGGAGTTTGTCTCCGCTGTTTAGCAATTTTGCGGCTTATCTTATGTTACTATGAAAAAACATCAGCAAAACCTTTTTCGTATGGATCAGCCCGAAACCGAGAACGATCGTCACATTATCGCGGTGGCGTTCGATGCCGGTGCCGACCAGTCGTTTCATTACACGGTGCCGGATTCGCTCTGGCCGGTTAGTGTGGGCCAGAGAGTAAAAGTTCCATTCGGAAAAAAAGACCGTTTGAAAAACACTTTCTGTGTCGAGGCCGATGTCGACCGCGAACAGCTCGAAAAGGCTCGGCGAAACAGAAAACGAAAGTTCAAACTCAAATCTGTCGCCGAAGTGATCGACGAATCGCCGCTTCTTGATAAGCAGCTGATGAATCTTGCTCACTGGATCAGCGACTATTATGTCTGTCCACTGGGCCAGGTCCTTTCGGCCATGATCCCCGCGGCGGTAAAAAAAGGCATCGGCATAAAAAAAGAAAAAATGATCTACCTGGCACCGGATGCGGAAATAGAAAACGCCCGAGGCAAAAAGCAGGAAAAAATAGTCGAACTGCTCCAGGAAAAAAAAGCATTCGATCCCAAATTTGCCCTCCAGTTAAATGACATCGTAAAACAGGTAGGCTGTACCGAGGCGCCGGTTAAAAGCCTGATGGAAAAGTCCATTCTCAAAATGACGCAGAAACGTGTCTTTAAGTCGCTGCCTGTGGTGCCGGAGGATATGATCTATAAAACAAATAATATTGCCTTGAATGATGATCAGCAAAAAGCTTTGGGCTCGATTGAATCCAAAATTAATTCAAAAGAATTTTCGGTTGTGCTTCTGCACGGTGTCACTGACAGCGGCAAAACGGAGGTTTATATTCGGGCAATCGAAAAAGCAGTCCAAAATGGCAGACAGGCAATTATCCTACTGCCGGAGATCGCCCTGACCGCCCAGACCGTTCAGCGGTTCAGCAGTCGATTCGAGAACATTGCTGTTATGCATTCCGGCTTGACCGCATCTCAGCGAAACACCCAGTGGCAGAACATCAAGGCGGGCAATGCCGATGTGGTGATCGGTGCCCGCTCGGCGGTGTTCGCCCCGGTGCCGAACCTCGGCCTGATCGTCGTTGACGAGGAACACGAGCCGAGTTACAAACAGGACACGGTGCCGCGCTATCACGGCAGGGATGTCGCGATCAAACGTGCACAGATGAATAGCTGTCTGTGCCTGCTTGGAACCGCTACGCCGTCGCTGGAGACGCTGCATAACTGCAAAACGAAAAACAGCTTCCATCTCGAAAAACTCACCAAGCGCGTGCTTGATTTGCCCGCACCGCAGATGAAACTGGTGGACATGAAAAATTATGATCTGCGTGAGGGCGATCTGGACCTGGTAAGTAAACCGCTGGCCGATCAAATTACAACGGTTCTGAATAAGGGCGAGCAGGCGATCCTGCTGCTCAACCGCCGCGGCTACAGCAATTTTGTTTATTGTCCTTCCTGCAAATATACCCTGACCTGTAGAAATTGTGACGTGACACTGACCTTCCATAAACACAAAACCAAAAAGCTGATGCCGACGGTGATGGGCGAACATATGAATTTCGGCTATGCGGTATGTCACCACTGCCTTTCGCAGACACTCGTGCCGAAAAAATGCCCGCTATGCGGCAAAGGCATGGCGTTGATCGGCCTGGGGTCGCAGAAGCTGGAAGAGGAATTAACGGTCAAATTTCCTGAGGCGAAAGTAAAACGCATTGACAGTGACTCGATGAGCGGCAAAGATTATTATCATTTACTTGACGCCTTCAGCCGAAAGGAAATTGATATATTGGCCGGCACCCAGATGCTTGCGAAGGGCCTTCATTTTCCCAATGTCACCCTCGTCGGCATCATCAGCGCCGACACATCGCTGTATCTGCCGGATTTCCGCACGAACGAACGGACCTTCCAGATGATCACCCAGGTCGCCGGGCGAACGGGCCGTTCTGAAAAAGGTGGAGTGGTTTTTCTGCAAACCTTTTTACCCGAACAGCCCGCCATCCAGTTCACCCTGAAACAGGATTTCGAAGGCTTCGTCAGGGAAGAACTGAAGCACCGTAAACAGTGCCTGCTGCCGCCGTTCTGGAGAATGGCCGTGATCACCCTGCGCGACCCGATCTACGAAAAACTCGAAAAAGCCGCCAATGCCTATAAAGAACGCCTCGATTTCATCGTTGCTCACAACCGCCTCAGGGTTAATATCCGCGGCCCCATGCCCGCGGCCATCAGCCGAATCCAGCGCTTCCACCGCATCCAGATCATCCTCCAGGCCCCCACACCGCAAGTCATGCAGCGGCTTTTCAGCATACTGAGAGACTACCCATCCATAAGGCCTGCCGTAAAAGTCGTCATAGACATTGATCCTGTAAATCTTTTATAAATTGGATTAAATGACAAACCATCTGAATTTACCAAGACCAAATGGTAGGCCCATCATGCGGTGTGGAATAAGCAACGACGCCTTTGCGATCAATGATAAAGGCTTCAGGGACTTTCGTTATGCCGTAACGATTGCCTGTAATTCCGTGGGAATCAATTAATACATCAAATGAAACATTATTCTTTTCGATAAATTCTTGTGTGCTGTGAGGATCATCACCCAGCGCCACGAAAATAACTTTCAATCCATTTTTCAGGGACTTTTCATTTAATTTGTTGAGTAAAGGAATCTTCGCCGCACATTGTGGGCAGGATGTTGTGCCGAAAACCAGGAGAATTTCTTCACCTTTATGGTTGCTTAGTTGTGTGTATTGGCCCTCGGTATCGGGCAGCAAAAAGTCAGGGGCCGTCTGACCAAAGTCCGGAGCAACGCCTGGTGTGAAATTTGCAAGTGCTTTTTTCTGGAATTCATCGGATACAGATGTCTGTTCTTCTTTGATCTTTTGATGCTTTTGATGCCACATAGCGAAGGTTTTCATGCGATCATTAAAAAGCGAAACAACTCCGTTTGAATCTGGTGCTGATAAAACAGGACCGTCAAGATGACTGTAAATCCAGTATCCTTTCCATGGATAAATAGATTGATCATCGGCGGGAATGGTTTTATAGGCTGACGAATTGATGTCATAATAATAGATAGTTGAATTGATCCACCCGGCCGCTTGTGCCTCGCTGAGCGATTTCGTTTCGTTTGCATAGATAACATTTATATTATTTGCTTCGAGGTAATTATTCCACATTGAGCCTCGGACACCCGGGAGGGTAAGCATAAGATCATTTTGATCCGCATAAAGCCAGTAAGCTTTGTTTGTTCTTAAGAATTCATCATCATCGGGAACAAGCCCGGGAATCTGCATTTTGTTATCGAAATAATAGATAGTGGACTGCAGCCAGCCAAGATCATGTGCATTATTCAGTGTCACTGTGTCATTAGTGTCGCTGACCAGCGCATCGGTCCAGAGGAATGGTTCCGGTCCGCAATAAGCAATCATGTTCCAGCCGGTCTCAAGCGGGATGACCGGGTCATTATTCGGATCGATCGGATCGATGGTAAGAGAGAAGAAGTTCCAGCCCTTCATTAAACGAGTCTGGTTATACGGCAGGACCGGTATGCACTCCAGGCAGTCAGAAGATGATGTGGAAATATTCGTTCCGGTTGATGAGAAAATACATTCGAAACCGGCACTGTTATTATCAGGTGCCATTGGCGGTCCAACGGTGAATTTTATCGGAGGCCCGCCGCCGAGTCCTGATGAAGCCGGTCCTGTCGGCCCGAAGCTGCCATCATTTGGATCGGGGCTTCCCGGGAATGGATCAAATGGAATGTATAGAGTCGGATCGCTCCCGTCTGATGGATAGCAAAGCTGATAGGGAATTTCCATATAATCTGTTTCAGTATGACAGCGGGTCACACGGCGTGCGCCGCCGGTTAATCGATAGGCATAAGGATGGTAATATCGACTCGAGAATCTTTTCGGGAATGAGTAACCCTGTCCGCAATCCCAGGCAGAAACCGGGCACATTCCTCCGCAGCCTGGATTGCTTATCCCGTCATAAACAAGATAAGGGAACATCGTCGGAGCCGGATGACAGGGCAGATTGCCCGCCCCCCAGCCGTAGGGGGTTTGAAGAATGCCGGGCACATCGCTCAGCGAAGGCAGACTGCTTGGACCGCCGCCAAAAACACCCATTGAAACTTCATAAGCAATCAGGAAAGCCCAGAGCGCATCGCCCGCGGCTGTAAATTCCTGGCAATAACCGGACCATGACGGCCAGTAAACGGTGTTCCAGTAACTCAGTTCATAACCGGTCACAAGACCGCAGATGATCTCATTTTCACATACCTGAACATTCACAGGGATACGCATGTAAACGGTGGAACAGTTTTGGGATTCTGATTGCGTTGACAATAAAGTGCTTGATGCAAGATAAGAGTAAGATTGCGTGGAACAGCCGTTCAGCAGATTCGGGTCGAGACCGTTCAGGCAGGGATCATTGACATAAAAATCAAGAACCGCATAGTTGTTACTGAGCATTTCTTCGTTGAGATCGAGGGGATTATTACCTTCGACTTTTACCCAGATACGGTGCGGGCCCTGAATATATTCGGGAATCGTCCATTCGATGCATGCGGCTTCATACCTGAATGGTAAATCAAAATAGGTTATCGGGACAACATCGAGTGTATTAGCGCCGATGGGAGTGGAGTTGGTATCATCGAGATAGAACAGAACATTGACGTCATAGATATAAGCGGTGCCGTGGTTGGAAACATCGGCACAAAGGGTGACGGTTTCGCCTTGGTCGGGGAACTGGTTGCTGATATTTACATCCTCGTTAAATATGCTCAGGTCAACACCCTGCGGTACAGGCCTGTACGTGTTTATAGGGTCGTAGTATTCGCATTGATAATTGATACAGTCAGCAGGTTTGTTCACGTCATTACAGTCATAGGCATCCATACAGTTTGCGGCATAAAGCGTGAACGGATCAGAGCTGGCGGTTACACACGGATCAATAATACTGCTGGCGGTTATTACAAGGTCATAAACCGTATCATTGGTATCCAGGGGCGTAAACGTGGCAATATTACCGGCAATGGTGACATTTGTATCCGATGCGACATATTCGACATTATTATAATTGACATCGATAAAGAAGTGGTCATGAAGATTTTTCTGCCAGGTGGTCCCCAGCAGGACCGGCTCGGTATTTAAGCCGCCCAAATATCTCGGTTCACCGGAAAAGTACAGCATGATGTTTTCCATGCATTTGTTTTTGTTGTCGAAATAACCGTATTTTGAGATACACATCGCGGTATTGTAATCAGGACCTGCGTCGCCGGTCCAGGTATGGCTGTAAGTGTATGTTCCGCTGGATTCGGTAAGCGGACCCGACAAAGAAGTGGTATTGCCCGAATCCATTTTAGGAAAGATGGAATGATTATGTGGATTCAAGCTCAGATAAAGCGGAAAGTATCCAAGGTTTCCAAATCGGTCGCCGGTGTTAAATTCATAGGCACCCCAGACGCCGCTTAAGGCAAAATCGCCCATATTCAGGGTGGTAGTTTTGATGGTAATCGAGTCCGGGAAGGCACTTTCCATATTCGGCCTGTAGTAGATGCGGTTCACGGCATAAATAACTTCTGAGGCACTGTGTTCGGGAGGGATTGTAAAGTCGAGCCAGACCTGTCGATCAGCCCCTGTAAAGTTGGCTGTAACAGTGACGGTCCAGTTATAGATGCCGTTGCTGTCAGAGAGCGTGCTGGCGATATAACCGGCAGCGTTCGAATTGCCGTCGGTAATTATGATGTTAGGATCGATGCCGGTCTTTCCGTCCGGGCCATAAATCGACAACTCGACTTGTGTATTGGCATAAATATCAGACCACTTTCCGGTCGTGTCGAAGTAGAGCAGCAGTCGGACGATGTTATTGCCGTTGGGGTCCGTTGCTATATTATGTGAAACGATTGAAAGTTTTCCCTTGTCAGAGCCAGTGACAGATTCAGCCTTTTTATATCCGCTGACCGGATTGGCAAATTCATCCTTTAAATCAGCACTAAGCACCCGGGTATCACCTTCGGTATAAACCAGCTTATCGAGAGTGTAGTTGAGAATATGAATATTATCTCTTGTCGGACTCTCAAGGCTAATAGGAATTGGCGAGCCATAAGCATGAGAATAACCGTATTTGTCCGCGTAAAAGGTAAGCTCGGCATCTTCATCGGCAAATCTCTTCCAGGGCCAGGTGTTTGTGTAAGTTCCGTTTGCTGCGTTGATCGTCCCCTTGTTGAGTGTGTGCGATGGCAAGGTATCGTAGTTTATATGATAGTAGATAAGACCGTTGTGACTGGGATTCAGCGGCAGCGTCACCGGGAACCTGCCGAGGCTGGAAAAATTATAACCGGTCGTAAACTCATAACCTGCGGGGAAATCGCTTTCGGAGACATAGGTATTGGCAATGTAAATTCTGTCGCCGATGCCGCTGTCATGATTGTATTTGATATATTCGACGGCAAAAGTGATATCGGAAAGGGATTTTGACAGCGGGATCGTAAAATCCAGATAGGCATATTTTTCATGTTGAAACAGAGTTGAATTGACTGTGACCGTCCATAAATCGCCTGCCAGATTCGAGCTAAGGGCATTGTCGTTATTATTTTCGAAACCTTCTGTAATGCTGATTGCAGGATCGATCGGATCATCTCCTTCAGCATCGTGGAGTCTTATTTTCACCTGCGTTCCGGAATAGATGCGGGCGTAATTGTTTCCTAAGACATTCACTGGTCCTGTCGTATCAAAGTAGATATAAAGGCGCGCAATAAGATTATCCGATGTATCGATACTGAAAATCTTTCTCTGGATGCTCATCGCGCCTCTGATGAAGCTTGGCAGGTTATCACTGAACGTGCTTGAGAACGAGGTAAGTGGAAAACCGTTGACATCATTGATTTCAGATGTGAGGTTAACCGATTCACCCGGAAGGTATTCATTACTGTCGGCCTGCCATGTGATAAGATTTATAGAATTTCCCCAATCATCAACTGAAACAATGAAAATGTCGGTCTCCGTGGCGTTGCCATCGGCTACCGCATTGACTTCGTATGCACCAAGCAGATAGGACGGTTTATACTGAGCAGTACAGATGCCGCCAGCTAATGTGCCGCCGAATGACTGCCTGTGTCCTGTAGGGGTGGTGACATTAATTGTGCACGCAGCATTGACATCCATAACCGTTATGTTTAAGGTTCCCATTGGTGCAAGAGAATTGCTGTCGGTTCGAAGCAGTCCGGCATCATCGGCCAATCCCGGCACGGTTATCATCACAATAGCGACTATCATTATGTACTTGGTAATGTTCATATATTTAAATAATAACACTAAACCTCGATTTTTAAGGATTACATTGAGTTAACCACTTTTCTGC
>CAZNET010000094.1:2473-8502 GCA_964571885.1 uncultured Pirellulales bacterium | reverse complement strand
TGATGCCAGTCGCCGTCAAGGACATTGGTCGTTCCTATCGCGGCACCCCAGTTCAGGTCGATTCCGACGTGATTGCTCCAGCTATAATGCTCACCGCCGGAGATATCACTCCCGCCTGCTTTTAATATCCATCGGACTCGGCCGTATTGTTCGCCATCACCCCAGGATAGAATAGCGCCACCGCTGGTGGATTTGATCCAGGCCGATACGGTTCGGTTTGCGTTTCCGGTAATGCCTTTGTAATCGACCATCTCAACATGATCGTTTGAACCGTCGAAGTCCAGGGCATTGCTGTATTCTCCCGTGATCCATTCGCTGCCTGTCATATTTCGCAGTGTTCCATGATTGCTGCCGACATCATCCGCCGCTGTCAGGCCGCTCGTTTCATCGAGTTTCCAGTAAGCGATCGGTGTCGGGCTGCTGGCAATATCGGTTGTAGCGAAAGCTTCATTGGAGGCCGCCGACTCGTTTTGAGATTCATCTTCTGCAGTGACTACATAATAGTAAGTCGTACTGTGATTCAGGCCGGGGTCCGAATAATTACTTACAAGAATCGCAGCGGCAACTTGCGTATTGATATTGGGATCGAAACCAGAGCTCGTCGATCGATATACATTGTAGATTAAATTCGGTTCGCTGACATCATCCCAATCCAGGTTGATTCGACTGGCACCATCGGCGACGGCTGTTAGATTTGCCGGAGCATCAGGAGGGGTGATATCGGCCGGGGGAGTCGTATCAAACGCTTCATTTGAAGCGACGGATTCATTCGCTGATACATCAACCGCGGTGACCTTATAATAGTAGGTTGTTTCGGGATCAAGGACATCGTCCGAGTAATTACTTGTGAAAACGCCGCAAGCGATCTGATTGCCAAGATCGGGAACAAAGCCTGAAGTTTCAGAGCGATAGACATTATAGCTTGTCAGATCGGGCTCGGTATTGTCGTCCCAGTCCAGATCGATTTGGGTTGCACTGATCGCCGCCGCTGTTAAATTGGCAGGGGCCGAAGGCGGTGTCGTATCCGGCGGCAGGGTCGTAGCACAAGCTTCATTCGATGCGCCGGATTCATTGGATGAGGTATCAACAGCCGTAACTTTATAATAATACCTCGTATCGGCATCAAGACCTGTATCTAAGTGATCGCTTGACGCAATTGCAGTGGCGACCAGGTTGCCGGGGCCAGGTGTGAAACCTGAGCTTTGAGAGCGATAGATATTGTATTTTGCCAGATCGATCTCGCTATTGTCATTCCAGTCAAGTGAGATTTGATCGTAGGTGACGGCATTTGCTATAAGGCCGGTTGGTGCCGCAGGGGGTGTCGTGTCGATAATATAACGGCCGACATACAGCGGGATGATACTGCCGCTGCCGCGTGAAGGGGTGTCGGTGTTATATAAGATATTTGTCACCGCCCCCTGGGTCTCTTCGACCAGTTTGATATACGGCCCGGAACCGCCGCCGAAATAAGATTCGCCCATCGTCGTTGACATCGAAGATTGATTGACGATATACATCGGCTCTTCTTTCGGCGGATTGCTGCCGCCCACCGTGTAACTGAAATGGCCAAGTACTTCCGTTTCGCCGCCGTTCGTCGTTTCGAGAAGAACGCCGGGTTGCTCTGTTTTATACCCCAGTATCCAGAGTTTGCTGCCGTTATTGACGATATGGGTAACCCCATCCCGGGTTTCCACATTAAGCTGCCGTGCCCACACACTGCCGCCGCCTTCGAGGATCCAGCTGCTTTTAATATTGGTCACGCAATCCTCGATGAACACATCGCCGTTTCCTGTAATCGTACCGCTGAACGCACCGTTGTTTCTGCAGACCAGCGTACGATCGGACGAAGCGTTATCCACGGTTGGATGACGGTTATAACCGAAATGGCCGAACCGTTCGAAAACGACCACGTCAGGTGCGTTGGTGTCGTCAACCAGTTTAAAGACAGGCGTCGTTCTGGTGGAAATATTGAAACTGGACTCACAACCGACGATTCGTTGTACGTTATTACGTATCTCGACGGTACCGTTGACTTCATATTTGGTGCTGCTTCTGGGGAAATAAACGGTCGTTTTACCTGAATCGACCGCTGCCTGAATCCCGGCGGTACCGTCACTGCCCGGTACGACACCGTAATCCTGAACATTGGCCCAATTGCTCATATTTTGTTCCCAGTGTACGATTGGCGTTTCTTTGATCGGCAGGTTCAGGGAATATTCCGGCGTCGAAAAGAGCGTCTCAACGCTGCCCGATACATATTCATCGATGTACTCGCCTGCTGTTCCCACGCCGGTTGCATTGTATCCGCAGGTATGAACATTTCTGGCCATCAGTGTCCCGGAGTTAATGATGGCATTGACCGACGATGCCGTTCCTTTGCCGATAAAGACCGAATCCACTAAAGTAACAACCCCGCCGCCGCTTTGATTGTACACTACCGGCACTTCATTATAACTGATCAGACCTCGTATATTAACGACTTGGCCGTTGTTATGAAAAACGTAATTGTTCTGATCTTCGAGCAGTATATGTTCCAGTGTCTGACTGTTTACCGAAGTACTGCATTTGATACCGGTATCGAAACCGATAATATGAACATTCTTTATTAAGTGCGGCCCGTTCATATTAAACGCCAGATCCAGTCCTGTCACACCTTGACCGTCTCCGGAGCGAATAATGAGGTCCACGACGGCGCCGGTATTATTTGAATAGAATTGTAAACCGACCGCGCCGGGATTACCGGTGCCGGTGTCGATCGTCAGGTTTCGCACGTATTGATGAAAAACGTCCGCCGAACCGGGATTAGATGACAGCATCGTTCGTACGACGGCTTTTGTACTTGTATAACCGCTGCAACTGTCTTTCAATTTCAGAATGGTACCGGTCGTGCTTTGGCCCTGGAGAGTAGCACCTGAATAAAGGGGCGTGCTCCAAAGCAGGGTGTTGGAAACAAGATAGGTGCCGTTGGGAAGATAGATGATGCCTTTATGATTATTCAGCGCGTTCTGGATCGCTGTGGTGTCGTCATGGATACCATCGCCGTAGGCACCGTATACCGTCTTGACATTAATGACCCCGGAATCGGAAGGAAATACGATGTTTTCTTTGTAAACACCCGTTTGGCCGTAGTTGGCAAACAGAAGTGCCAGATCGACCATATCGACATTATCCGAAAGATCGATATCGGCGCTGTTCGTATCCGGGCAGTTCATTGTGGGTTCGAGCCATTGACCGCAAAGAATGCCGACATCTTTGAGATCAACCACGCTGTCGCGGTTCAGGTCACCTGTTGGATAACATCTGCCGAATACAAGCGAATTTGAGAAAAAACACAAAATAATGAATAAATAAATGACCTTTTTGAAATGTTCCATGACCACTTCTCCTTAATAACGATTCATCAAACCTACTTGGGATTAATCTTACCAACTGAACAAGGAAATCACATCTATTCAGTTGAATAAGATGATTGGGTAGCTGAAAAAAATATTACCCAAAACTGGTTTTTAATGTTCAAAATTGAGTTTAAGTAAAATTATCTATTTTTATTATATCAAAAAAGACATTCTCCATCAATACTCTAAAATCCCGAAATGTGTGCGCCAAGTGGCATATATGGGGAAATCATCAAAAGAGATTTGATAGTTTAAGGTTTTTAGAGGCATTTCGGACATATTTTACCGAATTATGGAAAATCGTCATGCCGACAACCGAGATTGATAGTAAATAATCCGGATTCCTGATAGACAGGAATTTTATTCACTGATTTTATTGCGTTTATTCAATGCCGTTATCGTATATATTTGCGATTTCGCTTGCGTCCAAAGCGATATCCCAGATAGCGACCTCATCGATAATGCCGTTAAAGTGGTGGCCGTTAATCCAGTCGCCGATCTCTACATTTTCCGTGCCTACCGTGTTCATTGCCTGTTCGGTTCTGTCAAGGACGCTATACGTCTCCAATTGACCGTCCACATAGATTTTGATATCCCAGAGAACCCCGGTGGGCAATGAACTGTTATCCATTACCGCCGCGACATGATGCCAGTCGCCGTCAAGGACATTGGTCGTTCCTATCGCGGCACCCCAGTTCAAGTCCACACCGACCCGTTTACTCCAGCTGTAAGTCTCGCCGCCGGCTACATCACTGCCGCCGGCCTTGAATACCCAGCGAACCCTTCCGTATGTGCCGTTGTCACCCCACGAAAGGATAACCCCGCCGGTGGTCGACTTGATCCAGGCAGATACGGTCCGGTTTTGACTGCCGGTTATACCTGTATAACCGACCATTTCTACGTAGTCGTTCAAACCGTCCAAGTCCAGTGCGTTGTTATATTTTCCGGCTATCCATTCAGTGCCTGACATGTTTCGAAGTGTACCGTGGTTCGTGCCTATCGCATCCGCTGCGGTAAGGCCGCTGATCTCATCCAGTCTCCAGTGCGCGACTGGTGTCGGACCGGTGTAAATATCGGTTGTGGCCGAGGCTTCGTTGGAAGGTCCCGACTCATTTTGTGATTCATCTTCTGCAGTTACTTTGTAATAATATGTTGTGTTTGGATCCAGACCCGAATCGGAATAATCGCTTGAAGTGACATTTTCCGCGACACGATTGCCGGAGTCGGGAACAAAACCGGAACTAAGCGAACGATATACATTGTAACCGGCAAGATCGATCTCGGAATTGTCATTCCAGTTAAGATTAATACTGCCCGAACCTGTTGCGGTTGCGGATAAGCCTGTCGGAGCTGCCGGCGGTGTTAAATCAGGAGTCTGTGTTGTGACAGAGATCTGACTGGAAGGAAGTGATTCATTATCTGAAATATCCACCGCGGTTAACTTATAATAATAGGTGGTGCTGTGGTTAAGACCCGAATCAAGATAAGTGGTTTCGGTTATCAGTGTATCCACAAGCGTGCTTAGGTTCGGCTCGAAACCGGAGACCGTCGATCTGTAGAGATTATAACCCGCCAAATCAGGTTCTGAGTTATTTTGCCAAGTCAGGTAAATATCGGAGGTGCTGATACCGAATCCGACCAATCCGGTCGGGGCGGCCGGAGGCGTCAAATCCACTTCAGGTGTCGTTGTCCAGATTTCATTGGAATAATCTGATTCTGCGTTACCGCGGTAAGCAAGAACGCGGTAGTAGTAGGTTGTTTCCGCGGATAATCCGGTATCCTGATACGCGGTGACATTTGCGGCAACCGAATCCACATAGGCATAGGTTCCTCCTGCTGTGGTTTTACGTTCGATATCAAAACCGTCTTCGTCGTCGGAATTATCCGTCCATGCAAGATCTATTTTACTGGAGACCAGTGGAATCGCGGTTAGGCCGCTGGGGGCCGCGGGAACATCGAGCCAGTCGGCGGCGATGATTGTCAGATCATTATTATCGACGATGCCGTCTCTGTCCAGATCCGCTCCGTCACACCAGTTTGGTTCGATACAGCCAATGTCGCCGTATCGATTTGCATATCTGGCGAAATCCTGAAATTCTATATCGCCGTCATCATCAATATCACCGTCACCGGCAGGAGGGCGTAAATCGAGATTTTCGACCATCACAAGCCAGTCCTGACTTGTATCCGAAGGGGGATTGCCGACATTAACAGAACCCGGTCCGGTTACCGAAACGACATCACTGGTCTGCAGATCGCCGCCGGTCCTCGGATTGTACCACCATACATCATAAGTACCTGCAGTGATGGTGATATTCGTTGTTCCGCCGCTCTTGAGATAGGCCAGATAGACTTCGTCATCCTTATAGAAACAGTAATCGTTGGAATTTGAGCTGAGTGAATCATTGTTAACCATATCCCAGAATGGTATCTGGTTGTTTTTGAAAAATTGGAGTGCATACCGGCAGTAATCCCAGAAACTATCCCGGCTTCTCCAGTCTTGACAGGTAAGATCGGATTGAGGATAGCTATAGCCGAAATAAAATTCAAGGCCGGCACCGCCTGCCATCATGTTACCCCAAAGGGCATTTTTTCTGCCGTTCGTATGGCTTGATCCGGGATTACTATCCGGCC
>CAZNET010000094.1:0-2463 GCA_964571885.1 uncultured Pirellulales bacterium | reverse complement strand
AAAGCCGCTTGGGCGTCGCCGGGCTCATCGCACGCTACTACCCAGGGTTTGCCGGCGTTGTCTGAGCGGGTGAGGTAATCAAGTGTTCGGCTGTGAACTGCGCTGAAGTTGCTATTGCTGGTTTGAAGAGACATTCCCGTAAGAAAGGAGCCGGTTGGCGGGTCTCCCATCAGGTCATAATGATTGTCTCCGTTATGAATAACGATATGATGCTGATAGGGATCGTGTGTCCAGAAATACTCGGCCCAGGCTTTCTTCTGGGTTGTGGTCGCGTTGTTGGTTTCTTCTCCAAGATTCCAGTTCAAGGCAAGATGGTGCGCAAAACGGGCGATGAGCTCTCTGTAATAAAGTTTTCGCTGATTGCCGAGATTGCCGCTGTCCAGCAGCAATTCGTTTTCGGTCTCCTGTGTTTTGAAGTGCAGGTACATGCCGATCGTGTCTGCATGCTCGAAGATGACCTCCCACTGGGCGAGTCTGGAAACATCCATGCGGTATCTTTCGGAATATGTTGTATATGGAAATACGTTTTTATCATCGCCGTTTATATTCATGGTTAAGAACGAAAAGACATTTAGTTCCTCGGAGGCAAGGTAATTGATCGCGCCGATCATCGCTTTTCCGTAGGTTCCCGAGGTGCCGTCCCGGCTGGTCCAGACGGGATCGCCTGTCTGCCAGTCGCCCAGGTGAGCCGACCAGGTTTTGATGCGATTGTCACTTTGGCCGTCCGACTTGAAATTACCGTCAAAGTCAGCATAAGCCAGAAAATTCTCCGGTGCGTCAGCGCCGCATTTGAGAAAATATTCTTGTGTGCCGACGAATTGCAGATGGTGTTTGCCGACATATTTGAGAAGACCTTTTCCGCGGTGATCCCTTCCGGTTTTGTCTGTAGGCAGGATCTCGAAGTTTCCGGTTTCGCCGTCCATGAAGCCGGCGCTGCTGCCGGCGGTTGGATCGTCCGAAACGGCGATGTTCGTGCCGGTCCTGAACGAAACCGAATAATTCCATGTCCCTGCCTCGTCGGGTGCCAGATGTACGCGCCACGTGTTACCTGACGATGCGCTGGTATTCGCGGCGTCACCGTCGGCGGCGTAGTAACCCGGCACGACACAAACCTGGCTGGAAGGACCGGTAAATGTTACGTTCAGCCGGTAATCCATGAACGGATTTGGTGTGGCCTGCTCGCTGGTGCTCGGACCATCAAAGGTGACCGTCACCTTGTGCCACTGACGAAGTTCACCTGTAACGGTCCCGGCCAGCGTAAAGGATGAAAATGCCACTATCGTTGTAACGAACGTAAGAAAATAATATTTTGTGTTAGCGCTCATTTAACACATCCTTCATTTAGGTCTTATCAAATAGTATTCGAATAAAATTTTTATTACGGTGTATAACTTAAATCATCGGTTATTAAAATTCTGTCAATTCTCGATAACGGTTCTCTGAGTTTGATTGTAAGAGTATTTGTTCCGCTTGTTACACTGAATAAATGCGGATCATCGATGGTGTTATTCATCACGGGATCCCAATACCATACATCCCAGGGTTCCTGAATGTGCCAGGTGCACCACGTTCCGTCCGAAGCGATCTGTGCCCAGAAGGAATTGTGATTGGTATCGTCACCGTAAACAAGTCCCCAGACCTTATAATTCCCGGCCTGGCCGCTTTGGAATGTATAAGTTGCAGAACTGCCGGCCGGGGGGGTATCAAAATAGGTGCCGCCTGACTGGCAGACAATATAGGCTCCGCCAGACGCGCCGGCGTCATTGACTACTTCCCACGGACTTGTCAAAACTCCGTCTTCGGCTTCGATCCAGACGTAGGTGAGTCCGAAATATTCGAATGTCAGTTGAGAATTAGGCAGAATCGTGTTCGGCACGGCCGCCCGGTCTTTGACATTATTAACCGTTAACGTGTAGGTGGTGCCGGTTGAAAGTTCACTGACGGTTAATGTCACTGTAACAAGATCGCCGCTTAAAACAGCGCTGCTGATGCTGATTCCATTGTCAATGTTGTAATTACCGATAGTCTCCGCTGAGATTTCTTCAACCGGTTCGTTGTAAACAACTTCCACGGTTGTCGAATCAGCCGCCTGGACACTGACAAGTTCGGGCGGTGTGGTATCGCTGAGCGTGCTTTGTGTCACAGGATCGCTTTTGGCTCCTTCGATCCCCGCACCGTTGATAGCGGAAATTTCATAAGTATAACTTTGGCCTTCTGAAAGACCTGTGTCGCTGTAAGAGGTCGATGTGGCTGTATCGATTATACCGCTGTCACGGTAAATTATATAAGATGAAATACCGCTTTCGGGGTCCTGGGCCGCTGTCCAGTTAAGATTTATTTGCGAACTGCTGACCGGAGTTGCTGAAAGGCCGGAAGGTGCCGTAGGAGGCGTTGTATCACTGGAATGCCGGCCGACATACAGCGGGATGATACTGCCGCTGCCGCGTGAAGGGGTGTCGGTGT
>CAZNET010000093.1:0-8586 GCA_964571885.1 uncultured Pirellulales bacterium | reverse complement strand
TTGATTATGGCGCCGGTGTCGGCGGCAATGGTATGCTTACCTGGTCGGGCGGATCATTCGCTGAGTTCAGGCATGGCGGAATGCCGCCTGTTTCGACGATGCGGTGTAATGTGATTGGGACGTTTGACGACACAACCAATGACCCTCAACCTGGCGGTAGAGCAGGTGCTATATTTAACATCGGCAGTTTCTCGGTGACCATGTATGCCCTTAGTGACATCGATAAGTTGAATCCTATCGGTGGGGTAAGCGGAGAATTATATAGTTCGGCATATCGTTATCTTGAACGTGAAACACAGGAAGACCCGAGCGAGTTGTATGGCGCCGCGATTGTCAGAATAACCGATTTCAACGTTCCCGGCTTTCAATGGTCCGAAACGGTAGGTATTGACAAGGCAGGTATGACAGCCAGTACCACGAGTTTAACGCCGACAAATATTGATGACTATCTGGCCGACTGGTCATCGAATAATACGATCGTTACGGTTCTTGCCGATGAATCCGGTATTCCGGAACCGTCAACAATTCTCTTGATGAGTTTAGGTGGTTTGGCTCTCCTGAAAAGAAGTAAATCGTAAAATTTTACATTTGAATGATTTTAAGACTCATGCGAGGCGGTATTTGTCAATATCGCCTCGTTATTTTATAGATAAGGCACATAGGAAAATCATTCGGGTTAAGCAATGATTATTACAGATCATCTCCGTTAATCACGGCCTGCAGTTCCTGGTTGTTCAGAGCCGTGTCAAAGATTCTCACGTCATCAATTTCACCATTGAAAAACCATCGTTTGGTAATATAAGAACCCGGATTGACTGCTGCTCCGATAGTAACATCGGTTATTGATTCGGTATTGATTTGTGCATTGCCAGGTTCGTCTTTGGAGTCCAGAACACCGTCGATATAAAGGTCGATTTCATTGACGTTTGGATTTGGATCTGCGTTAAGAATGCACGCCACATGGTGCCATTGGCCGTCATTGATCGGGGTATGGCCGATCGTATAACCCGTCCAGACCTGCACACGGAGCCTGCCGGAGTCAAGTCTGAATGTCCAGCTGGTGCCCTGAGCGCCGGGGTCGATGCCGCCGTAACTGACCATCGTATCACTGCCGATACTGGTGGTTTTAATCCAGCAGCAAATGGTTCTTGATTGCTTGCCGGTAACACCTTTGTATCCGCTTATCTTAACATAATCATTAAGAGCATCAAAGGTTAAGCAATCCTGATATTTGCCGGTTACCCAATCTGATGCAGGATCCATGCCGATCAATGTGCCGGTTCGGCCGTTACTGCTTGAGTCAACCGCGGTTGATTGGCCGGTACCGTCATCGAATTTCCAGTGGCCCTGCATAATGGGTATTATACTTATGGCATCGGTTGTCGCAGAAGCCTCACTGGATGACGGGGATTCGAAATCTGATGTATCGACAGCCGTAACTTTGAAGTAATAAGTGGTATTTGGGTTCAGACCTGAAACGGTATATGTACTGTCGCTTACCCCTGATGCAAAAAGAGTATTCGGACCGGGAACGAAACCGACCATTTGTGAGAGATAGACATTATAACCAAAAAGGTCAGGCTCGCTGTTGTCATCCCAATTCAGCGAAATTGCCGAATCATTTAAAGTTGTCGCAATCAGAGAGGTCGGTGACGCGGGCGGTGTGGTATCATAGGTCGTGGCGAATGCCTGACCCGATGGTGCCGATTCGTTCTGTGCCATGTTCAAAGCCGTCACTTTGTAATAATAAGTCGTCTCTGGTACTAAGTTGGTATCAGAATAATTGCTGGTGAGTTTATCTGTTGATGCAATTAATGTATAAACATTATGTTCGAATCCAGGGATTGTGCCGCGGTAAATGTTGTACCCACTCAGGTCAGGCTCAGAGTTATCGTTCCATTCAAGATCGATTTGAGTTGCATTATAGGCTGTGACCGTCAGGTTTTTCGGTGCCGACTGTGTTGCTTGAGCCGAGTAAAGCCAGTGGCGGGTAAAATAATTTAAATCATAGGAATCAACAAAGCCGTCTTTATTGATATCACAATTATCGCACCATAAATTCAAAGCGTTACAATCGGTCTTGGACCAGTTGTATCCAAACACGGCGTAATCCATAAAATCTATGTCTTCATCAGGCTCGACATCGCCGGCGATCGGATAGACTTCATAAGCTCCCATATCGACATAACCATACCGCAGACGCGGATATCCTTCATGATCGTTTTCTTCGGTGACCGCACTGCTGTAGCCGATATTTATGCACGGAGAATACGGCTTCAAGTGTAGATTGTTATGGTCCATATCAACAAAACAGGGATCGGAATCAATATTACCTCCACCATCTGTGCCCATGTTGGGATCCCAGTCTGCACTGCCTCCGCAACCGGTTATATTGCAGCGGTTGATGATTGGCATGGAAATATAATTAAAAATATTGTTTCCATTGGGTGCTTTATTGTCCCAGAGAATACAGTTGGTGATCCTGGAATGACTGTAGTTATTATTGATAATGCCGCCGCCGATTTCCGCTGAATTGTCGGCCAATGTACAATTTGTCATTTTTGGAGTACTGTACAGATCAACCAATAATCCACCGCCGAGAACAGCCGAATTTTTCAGGAAGATGGAATTGACGATTTTGGGATTGCTGTTGTCTTCTATCGATATGGCTCCGGCAGCATAATTCGAAGAATTTGTTATAAAGGAACAGTTGGTAATGACAGGATTGCTGAAATGATAGACCGACATTCCGCCGCCAACCGTTTCTGCCTGATTGTCAATAAAGACGCAATTGGCAATGTTTGGTTCGCTGTATGTGTCACTTAGCATGCCGCCCCCGATATCAGCGGTATTCCCTGTAAATGTACAATAGGTGATTTCAGGTCGGCAATTATCTTCGTTGGATATGCCCCCGGCACCGATTTCTGATGAATTGGCACTAAAGGTGCAATTCGTAATATTTGGGTCACTATAGTAATAAATCGAAATAGCGCCTCCTCGTTTGTTGGTGGAGTTACTTTTAAAGTTGCAGTCGAAAACAGCGGGACGGCTGTTAAATGAAATATAAATAGCGCCTCCGAAAAGTTCAGCAAAGTTACCGATAAAATTGCAATCACAGATGTTCGGGGCGCTGTATTCTTCGTTTGCTATCGCACCGCCGTTCTCAGCGGTGTTATTGGTAAATGTGGAGTCAATGACTGCGGTTTCATTTCTGAAGTTATACATACCTCCGCCGGAGTAATTAGCCACGTTATCACTGAAGATACACGATCTTATGGTTGGACTGCTTAAGTGGTTTATTATTCCTCCGCCCATCTCTGACGCATTTTTTGAGAAAAGGCCATTGCAGATATTCGGTTCGCTGTAACAGTCATTTGCTATTGCCCCGCCGTCCTCAGCGGTATTGCCGATAAATTTACAGTTTGCAACAGTTGGACTGCTTTGATAATTATACATTCCGCCTCCGTAGTAATGAGGCCATGAGTTACTGTCGGCGTTTCCGGCAATGATGGTAAATCCGTCAAGAATTGCGGTTGGATCCAGATCGTATTCGTTGGGATGATAAAAGATATGATAACAATTATCGGCCCGATTAGGATCGTTAAACAAATCACAGGGATCGATATCCGTGGAATCATTTCCGAATAGGTCACCGCTGAGAATTGTTTCATTGACAACAAAGTCACGATCGTTCAGGTTAAATGTATTCGGTTCATTTCCTTCAAACCCTCCATAGATCGCAACATTATTCTTCATCTGAAAAGTTTTATAGCGGTCTCCAGAACCCCCGGCTTCGGCTGAAGGTTTATAGGTTCCTTTTGCGACCCATATCATGTCTCCGCTGCCTGCCGCATCCAACGCTTCCTGCAGTTCTCCGTAAGCATTGACCCAGTTTGAGCCGCCGCCGCTGCCCGCAGGTTTGACAAAGATGATATCTGCATGGGCAGATAGGCTAATCGTTGCCAGGACAATAATAAAAGCAGAATGAATATTACGTAGGAATTTCCTTTCCGTCATTTTCACCAACCTCCTCATGTTATGTACCTTAATACACCTCCATCTAAAAAATACCATTATCTATGAGATATAGAGTAGATAAAGCAATTTTAATGTTACTATTTCCTGGTGTAATCTGTCAAGTATAAAATGAATTCATCGAGCTTAATTATAACATAAAAAATACCGTAAAACTACGTAAAAAAAATAGGTAGTATTTGGGATCCTGCTTAAATTGCCGAAAAAAACAAAAGCTACTTTTTCCATTTCTGATATTTAAATTTTTTAGATTGACCCTGAGAGAAAAAAACCTTATACTTGATTCAAAATGAAATTATTTTAGGAGGTGGGGCTGAATGTTAAGAAGTAGTAGTGCTTTTTGGTTTTTTTTTCCAATACTTTTAGCTGTTGTTTCATTAAGTGAAAAGCAGGCTTTTGCGGAATCTGTCTATGATTCGAATTGTCAAATCATTTCTGCGCCGGATATGACTGGATGGTTGTACCGGAAAGAAATAGTGATGAACAGCAATGAAATTGAAACGGACCTGAACGATTTTCCCTTTCTTTTGGATATTGTTGATCCTAACTTAACCCAGGTAGAGTCACTCGACAGCGAAGATATTCTCTTTTTCGGTTTTAATAATGTTTTGTTGGATTCTGAAATCGAATATTATGATCCTTGTTCGGGCCGACTCATCGCATGGATAAACATTCCTTGTTTTTCTTCAACTGAAGATAATATTATTTACATGTTTTGCGGTGACCGAATCACACAAGGGCTGAGCAGGCCGGAAGAGACGTGGGATTCAAACTATATTGTTGTGCAGCATTTCAATGAAAATGCCGTCAATAATACATCGGGACATTTCGACAGCACCTGTAATTTGAATGACGGTGTTCCAAAGTACTTTGGGGATTTCGGCGATTCCAACACCGGCGCTGTTGGAAAAATCGGACGAGCGGACAGCTTTGGAGACAACGGCGACTATATAAATTTCGGGCATGTGAACTTTTTCAGCGAAGGCACGAAACTATGGGAAAAATTTCAAAGTAATCCGCTTATCGAAGGACGTTTTGGCAGTATGTGGTATAATGGCCCCAATGATCTGCATGCTTATTATGGTAAATACTCAAGTTTGTATTACTCAACGAGCAGCGACGGTGTCAATTGGGTAGAGGATGATGTGAATAATCCCATATTAAACCCCGTCACCGGATTCGCGGATTGTACCATGGTGTGGGTTGAAGATGCTAACTGGTTTATGCTGTATCGCTCCAATGAATGGGGCAACGGAGTTGAAATAGGTTTGGCGACATCGACAGACGGCATTAATTGGATAAAGAGCCAGCACAATCCTGTAATAAGTCCTTCTTTAGGGACATGGGATGATGAAGGACTACCGAATTGGGGAATTGATCCATGGGGCATTATCAAGGTCGGAACAACCTACTATCTGTGGTATAATACAATCAGTGTCATTCCCAGAAGGACCGGATTGATTACATCAACCGATCTTATTTATTGGCAGAAAGATCCGAATAATCCGATTTTTGATAATAATAGATTTTGTGTATTTCCATTCAAATACGGTGAGTATTATTACATGCTAGTGCCGTATTTTCCGGGTCACGAATGGAACGATATCAGGCCGTGGGATCATCAAATCGAGCTTTACAGAGATTTGAACCCAACCTTTTATGAACAGGACAGGGAATTTCTTGGCGCGATACTCGCTTCCGGCAGAATGAATCAATGGGACCAGGGATACTTAGACACGCCCTCGGTTTTGACGCTTGACATATACAGAGACAGCTTTCCCGACGATAAGATTTGGATGTATTATACCGGCAGAGAAAAAAATATGGGTCCCTGGAGAGAAGGATTGGCCATTGGGGACCTGAATGATTTATCGAAAATGAAACCGGTCGAGAAGAACGATATCGACGCAATGACCATCGAATCATGGATAAAGTTATATTCAACAGAGAGCGATATGGCATTTATCTCTAACGATCAAGGTTATGAAATTGGATTGCGGGATACAGAACTTTATTGGTCTTTAGGAGGTACCGAACCGAACGGATGGTGTTTTAATAAAACCGGTTATGTTCCTTCGACGGATCAATGGTACCACATTTGTTTTACTTATGATAGTAATTTAGATCACAATAATGTTAATTTTTACATTAACGGCCAAAGTATTTATACAGACGATGAAATCGGCACAATTGCCGGGAATTCAAATTCTTTATTTGTCGGCAGTGCGAATTCTCAAGGGACCTTTGATTTTAACGGCGTGATAGATGAGTTGAGGATTTCCAAAATCGCACGATCTTCCAAACGGTTACAGGCATCTTTCGCGAACCAGAATAATCCGCAAAGTTTTTACAGTTCCGGAACGAATAAGCTGATATTGGAGCCATATCAGGATTCTTTATATGTCAAACCCGGCGAGCCGATCATTATTCATATGGATATAAAAGACCTGTCTCGAAAAGTAAACGGCTGTCAGGCAATGCTGGGATTTGATTCCGGTTATTTAAGGGCTTTACCCGGTTGTGTTGTACCGGGCGGAGGCGTATGGGATGAACTTATATACAGCTCCTGGGATATTGGTCAGGGGATTCCCGGTGAGATCGATACCGCGATAGGCGTCTGGGCAAATGGTCATATCGGAACGGATTCGGACGGAACAGTCGCGTTGATTACCCTCGCAGCGGACTCAAATGAAGGATTGACAAATCTTGAATTCAGACCTGACGATCCTAATGATGACACAAAAATAACCATTTTAAGCGATATTGACCAAAAGCCGCTTTTCCCATGGAAAATTGACAGCCAGCCAATCACGATCGATGGGACGCCGCCTGTTATTGATGATTTAAGTATAACCGCGATCGGTGATTACACCGCGGCGATTGAAGCCAATACCTTTGATGTGTTGGCAGGATTGGCCTCATCGCCTGCAATTGATATAAACGGACTGTCTTGCTTAACAGCCGAATTGATCGATGATCAGGGACCGATCTACCGATGGTTGGTTTATATGGATGCGAACACCCTCGAAGATGTATACACAATTAAGATAACAAGTGTGGATTTGGCGGGTAATACGGCGTCTGAAAGTGTTGACATTGTGTTGCCGTTTTGTATAGTGAATTTTAACGATTACGCACGATTCGCCCGGCAGTGGCTGGATGTTGGAGTCGGGCTGAATGGTGATTTGGATCATAACGGGAGGGTTGACGCGAATGATTTGGACTTATTTACCGAACAATGGCTGAACGTTTGTCCCCAAGACTGGAAGCTGAAATAGGCGATTGTTCGTAAACGGTATTTTCTCTCATCATTGTTAAAGGTATCTGAATGAAAAAAATCGCTTTGATCGGTTCAAAAAAATTAAGTGAACAATTATGTCATTATATTGAATCCGAACATTTTGGCAATGTCTGTGGATTGTTCGATGATTTTGAAAAAGCGGGTACAGTAAAATTTGATAAAACAATTTTAGGAAAAACGGACCAGATTCCTGAATCCTATAGAGAGGGACTTTTTGACGCCGTGTTGATTGCGGCGGGCTACGAACACAGAAAATTCAGAGAAGACATTTATGGGTATCTCAGGGAAAATCAAATCCCGCTGGAAACTTTTATTCATCCTTCGAGTTATATAGATAAAACAGCGGTTGTTAAAGAAGGTACGATTGTGTTGATAAACTGTATTGTTGATATGCATGTAGTGCTTCATGAAAATGTGTTTTTATCTTCGAACTGTTTGCTTTCGCATCATGTCACGATCGGCGGTCATACGTATCTTGGCCCCTCTGTGTCTGTTGCCGGTGATGTCGAGGTCGGAAAACGATGTTTTTTTGGCATCAACACAACCTGTATCGACGGTATAAAGATCGGAAACAACGTACAAACCGCGGCCGGATCGGTCATAACTGAATATATTCCCTCAGACGTACTGGTTGCCGGAGTGCCGGCTAAGGTTAAAAAAGAGTTTTCTTGAAACGCAATTGTCCTTGATGATTTAAAATTTGATTCTAATGAAGGAAAAAAGAGTCGTTATAGTACAATCTAATTATATTCCGTGGAAAGGTTATTTTGATTTGATAAACATGGCGGATGAATTTATACTGATCGACGATCTACAGTATACAAAAGGAGACTGGCGCAATCGAAACCGAATCAAGACGCAACGAGGCGCAAAGTGGCTTACGATCCCGGTGGTACACAAAAAAACGGAAGATACCATCAAATCGATCAGGATCGCGGATAAATATTGGCAAGAAAAACACTGGAATAAAATACTGCCGATTTATTCAAAGGCAAAATACTTTAAGAAGTATAAATCCCTGTTCGAGCATTTATACCAAAAATGTGATGAGAAATATCTCAGCCGAATTAATTATCGCTTTATTCGTGCAATATGCGACTTATTGTCGATATCGACAAAAATTTCATGGTCCATGGATTACGAATTTATCGAAGGTAAAACCGAACGTTTGGTTCATTTGTGCCGTCAGGCTGGTGCCGGTGAATATTTGTCCGGTCCTGCGGCTAAATCGTATCTCGATGAATCGCTTT
>CAZNET010000092.1:0-8589 GCA_964571885.1 uncultured Pirellulales bacterium | reverse complement strand
TAAAAAGTTTCATAAAAGGATATTTCCTGTAAAGAAAAACAAAACAATCCATAGCTTCTTAAAATTGATAACCTACCGAGAAACCAACCATATCCAGCGGTATGTTTCTGTTGTCCAAGCCGCCGTTTGAAATATGGTAATATTTTACTGCCAGGG
The DNA here is from genome assembly GCA_964571885.1 of uncultured Pirellulales bacterium. Taxonomy (GTDB): domain Bacteria; phylum Planctomycetota; class Phycisphaerae; order Sedimentisphaerales; family Anaerobacaceae; genus CAZNET01. The sequence continues at coordinate 8,433 of CAZNET010000092.1, read as the reverse complement.
TTATGTTGTTATCAAACTGGTATCCAATACCGCCGTCCAGGAGAAAATTAACGCTGCAGCCGTTATCTTCAAAATATTCCGAATTAATAATCGGACCGGCAGCCGCCTCGGCATACCAGCCTTCACTTCTGATCGCATTTTGATAATATCTGATATTAGCCGCGATGCCCGCTGCGTAAATATAATCGGATTTGCCTCTGCCGTTATTATCCTGATAGTAGATAAGAAAAGGGTAACCTTTAAGACCTAAGGTTGTCTTATCAAGGTAGGCCCACTCGTATTCGACCGAGCCGATGACCATCCAGTCTCCGGTATTATCCGGAAATTGATTTGTTCCAAAACTGGTTGTCCCGATCTCACCCCGCCACTGGCCTTGATCGAAATTTCTCAAACATTTCCATGTGGCCTCAGCCGAACCTGCTGCGATTAAGGATAAAAGAACAGCGATATATAGACTCAATTTAACCTGCTTCGTGACCATCGTAAACTCCTTGTAAATATCACAGTTGTCTTGTTGAATATCCTAAGTCCAATAATCAAAGTTGGTAATCAATATAATTTTAATACCTGAATTTATCGGCAAAATTATCACACCTTTTTAATTATATGTTTAGTTCCTTTGTTTTTTGTAAATAATTTTATGACAAAAGTATGGCATATTATGATATTTTTGATCTTGCTCTTTTTATAAATGGTCCAAGGTGTTATAATAACCGCAACAATGGAGTATATCAGTTATTCAAATCGACATGAAGGAATGAGACATGAAAAAGAAAATATTGTTCCTGTTTGCTGTTTTTGTATTCATCCATCTAAGCTCAGTCAATATCAAAACATTCGGTAACGATTACGGCAAATCGGACTATATGACGGATCAAATAAAGGCCCAGCAATTAACCAAAAACATATCTATCGTGGAAACTATCGGACCATTGGCACCGGTCGCGGTTTCACCGTTTTTCGGATTAACCTGCTTATCGGGCACATCGATTTTATGCAACAAAGGTGTGCTGCCTGAAAACAATTTTCTCATGGGCAACAAAGCGCTTAATAACGGCTTGACATTTACCGCCTTTTTGCTGTTGACCATTCTTACTTCGGTTCCGAAATTAACCACCGTCAGCAAGGCGTTCGCCGAAGTAACGGATCAGCTTGAAACGTATTCATCAATCATTGCTTACCTGATAATTTTCTATCTTGCGGATTTCGGCCAGACTCCCGAGCAGCAGCAGGTCGCGTACTATTCCGCAGGAATATTTACATTTACCAAACAGACGATATTAATGGCAGCTTGCGTTATCAACATTATTGTCATCAACACGGTTAAATATTTCTTTGAGCTGCTGGTTTTGATATCTCCCATCCCAACGATTGACGCAATTTTTGAAGCGGCCAATAAAGCTTTCGCCGCTGTGATGGCGGCCATTTATGCATTCAATCCATGGCTTGCCTTTGTGATAAATCTGATACTCTTTTTCTTCTGCCTGCTGATTTTCAAATGGTGCTCCAGGAGAGTAAAGTATTTCAAGAGCATTCTGCTTGAACCGCTCTTTTATAATATGAAGAAAAAAATATTCAATCTATCTCCAAAAGACCCTGACAGGCGATTCAGAGAAAAGGTAAGCCTGCTGTACAGTGACATAAAGCTGTTTATGAAAGTTTTTCCGAATCGAAAAATAAGGAAGATCAGAAAAAAAGATATGGCTTATTTAACCCAAAGCGGAAAGGAACTTGCGTTAATTAAATTCAGATGGTTCGCAAATCCGGTTATCGAAAAACTCGAAAAAGAGAATTTAAAATTTGAAGTAAACAGAGGTATCACCACTAACAGTATCGTGATAAAGGATTCACAAGGCAATAAAATCAATGCCCTGCTGTTCAGTAAGATTTACAACGATCGATTAGAAGACATTTCGACGGTCCTCGAAGCAAAAATCAAAACCCGGGAACAACCGGAAAACGACTATCCACCCATCAAGGAAGGATTTACAACAACCTGATTATTATAATCCATATTGTCGCGAACGTAACGTACGTACTCGGTTTTCACTGAAGCATCCGGCATTTCTTTGGGATATCCTTGAATTCGCTCATCTGCGAAATTGACACCGAATGCCGTCGGGTCGCCGTTATCGCTACCGCCAAAAGCAAAATCGAAATAATCCGTATCAATGAAAGCTCTTAATCCTGAAGTGTCTGTGCCGTTATATCCGCTAGAATCGATCAAAGAATTGTATTCTTTGGTGTTCGGCAAATGTCCATCGTTATATCCACCATACGCATCGAGTTGATAGAACAATGTCATGGAGTTCTGATATGCGGGACTGTGTGTCCTGTCCATAAAAACTATCCCCGGATACCGGACATCTAATTTCAGAAGCCGTGCTATAGCAGATAATTTGACCTGTATCAGATATATGATAATTCGGATTAGGTTGAGCGGATAAATGAATACTGAGAACAACCAACAAGATAGTCATAGATTCCGAATTGAATTTTGCAGCCTTTTTCATTTCTTTTCACTCCTTGATCTTATAAAATGCACTATTTATACAAACTGAAAAAGTACTTGTGATGCGATCGAGATATCTCTGAAAGAAATGATAAAAAAGCTGACCTTTATAGTGTTTTTATTATTTTTTTACGGGAAATTTATGTTGAATGCCCAAAAAAAGCAAATATTGCTCAGCATCTTTCATTTGGAGGCCAGCAAAATTATCCATCCCCAAAATAGGATGCAAAACAAGACAAACACAAGAATCGCAACATTCGGAAGATTAACATAAATAACCGAAGCCGCAATCATCGTTCCAACAAAAGCGCATGTCTTGGTAACCAAAATGCTCGCTAAAGCGGTTAGCGCACTTGTTTCTATTAAAGCCGCGGTGACAAAATAACTTTTAGCTGTGGTATCACTGGCGGCGGTAATGATCCCGAACAATGTTAAGCCGCTAAGCAGCATTGATTCATTATAGCCGTTTTTTCTTAATTCATGCCAAAGTGATTTTTTAGCACGATGAAAAAGGATCCTTGCCCCAACTTCATTACAATTCATAATCTCCGCGATTTCTGAATACGGCATTTGCTCAAAACAACGAAGCGACAACACATTACGGTACTTAATTTTTAATTTTTTGACCGCCTTAAATATCGTCTCTGAAAGTTCCTCGCGCATCAGCTTTGTTAAACCATCCTCAAACTGATCGGAAGTTCTGGCAACGAGAGTATTTTTTTCATAGTCCGAGAGGTTTGCAGTTTTCATGCGTTTTTCCTTCCGATAGTAATGATGCACCTTGCCGAATGCTGTCTTGAATAACCATGCCCAAAAACTCTGATCGTTCTTCAATGCTTTTAATGATTCAATCATATAAGTAAGTGTTTGCTGTGTTAGATCTTGTGCTAATTCATAATCGACCGTAATCCTGTAAATATATGCAAACACTCTCCCTGATGCCAGTTCAGTCAAACGATCCATATATTCAGGATCACCGGTTTTTGCCCTGCTGACAATCTTAAACACCTGCAAATCAGTTATTTCATTTTCAGCCATCAGCCTGCCTTTTGTTTATAATAGTCCACATTTTTTTAATTCGTTACAAAAAATATCAAAATTTTTTAGAATTTATCTCAGCGAATATGCTCCTTTATTTTCGTTTTTTTTCTTGCATTTTGCCTGCTTTTTGCTATGGTAATTAAAGTTTTTCGTGGCAGGCGTAATTTTAATGCATGATACTGGAGGCGGTTATGAGAAAAACGTTATTATTTTTCCTTATCCTGACGGTGGTTTTCTATCTACATACGACTGGGCTTGGCAAATATTCAGGCGGTACAGGCGACATCACAGATCCCTATTTGATAGCAACAGCAGAAGATCTAAACGACATCGGCAATCACCCCAACGACTGGACCTGGGGTAACTGCTTTCTATTGACCAAAGACATTAACATGGCAGGCGTCAGCGATGAACAATTCAGGCAAATTGAGCTTTTTCAGGGAGTTTTCGACGGCGATAATCACACAATATATAATCTTACAATGATCAACCCGGATTCTGATTTTGTCGGTCTTTTCAAAGAAATAAGTTCTGTCGATCCGCCAAGAGGCAAAATCGCTCAGATAAAAAACCTAATCCTTGCCAATCCTCTGATCGATGCGGGAACCGGTATAAAGGTCGGCGCATTGGCGGGTCAAGTTGACAGCGGAAAAATAACAAACTGCAAAATCATTAACGGTACCGTTCGCGGCGACGGCTATATTGGGGCAATGGTCGGCAAGGTCGAAGGAGATATAGTATTTGAGAATTGTTCCGCACATGCAAACGTCTTTGGTACAGGCAACTATGTCGGAGGGTTGATAGGCTATATCAATTCTTCAAATTATCTTCATCAAATCAGCAATTGTCATACCGCCGGCTTAGTCAAAGCCTATAATTATGTCGGGGGTTTGATAGGACTCGAACAGGACGACGTGATAGAGAACTGTTATTCGACGGCAGAGGTAAATGGCGTCGATTTTGTCGGTGGGTTAATGGGAAAATGCGAAGCGGTTTCAATTGAAAAATGTTACTCCGCAGGAAAGGTTTTCGCAAAAGGAAATTATTCGGGAGGTTTACTGGGAGAATGTTATTATACGACAATAACAAACTGCTACTGGGATATCGAAGCCTCAGGACAGGATACAAGCAGCGGAGGCGCCGGTAAGACGACAAAACAGATGAAGCAACAAGATACTTTTGCAGGCTGGGATTTTACCAATGAAACGATAAATGGTAACAGGGACATCTGGACGATCAACGAACACGCGGATTATCCGAAATTAACCTTTGAACGAACTAATCTTGATTCTCAGGGAAAGGTTGATTTTGTTGATTTTTCTATTTTGATTCGCAACTGGCTTAACGACTGTCCTGTAAGATGCGGCGCCTGTGATCTTAACAAAGATAATCGAACTGATATTAAAGATTACACAATCTTCGCTTACTGGTGGGGCAAAACAAACTGTGGAAGTTGCGGCTCCGCAGAGTATACCGGTGACAGCAGCGTGGACAACCATGATCTTAAAGTATGGACCGCCTGCTGGTTATCGAAAAACTTCGATTGTGACGGCAGGGACATCGATTTCTCAGGGTCCGTCGATTACAATGACCTGCAGATACTGTGCAACTACTGGCTTCGATAGCTTAATTTACAGCCTAAGTCGCTTGTTGCTTAAAACTTCACCCTGCAGAGACACCGTGACATCGTCGAACTGCATATCCACGTCGGTTTTTTCGATCGCCTTTTGGGCGATATGCGTCAGGCCCGAACAGCACGGTACCTCCATGTGGATCACCGTGAAACTGTTGAGGTCATTAGTATCGATGATCTGTGCCAGTTTATCGACATAAGCCTGATCGTCATCGAGTTTGGGGCAGCCCACGGCGACGGCGGCGTCTTTGAGGAACTGTGCATGAAAATCACCCATCGCAAAAGGAACACAGTCGGCTACCAGCAGTAAATTGGCATTTTTGAAATAAGGCGCATTGACCGGCACCAGATGTAACTGGACCGGCCATTGACCTAACTGCGACGGCACCGAGCCTGACTGAGATGCGTTAACGGGCGAAGTCCTTTCAAGTTTCTTTGCTATCATGCCCGGACAACTAAATTCAATCTTTGATGCAGATTTGTTCTTTGCTTCAAGATGTTTTTTCGTCGCTTCCTCATCGAACGCCTGAGATTCCCGCTTTTCAATTGTTAACGCACGGGTGGGACATTCGCCGATACACGCACCGAGGCCGTCGCAGTAGATCTCGCTGACAAGCTTTGCCTTGCCGTCGATTAACTGGATCGCCCCTTCGGCGCATGCGGTGACACATTTTCCGCAGCCGTTGCATTTGTCTTCATCGATCTTTATGATATTCCGAACAGCCATGATATTTCCTTTAAGAAAGAATTGCCGCCAAATCTTCTTCAGGTGTCGAGATCGGTTTGATATTGAACTTCTCGACCAGCACCTTCAGCACATCCTCGGTGACAAACGCCGGCAGTGACGGTCCGAGCCGAATGTCCTGAATACCGAGATACAGCAGCGTCAGCAGAATGCAAACCGCTTTCTGTTCGTACCAGCTCAAGACCATTGACAACGGCAGATCGTTCACGCCGCACTTGAAGGCATCGGCCAGCGCGACCGCAATCTGGATCGCCGAATATGCATCGTTACACTGTCCTACATCGAGCAGTCTCGGTATGCCGCCAATGTCACCGAATTCGAGCTTATTGAACCGGAACTTTCCGCACGCCAATGTCAAAATCACACAATCATCCGGGACCTGCTGAGCCAATTCGGTATAGTAATTTCTGCCCGGCTTGGCTCCGTCACATCCCCCGACCAGAAAGAAGTGCCTGATCTGCCCGGCCTTCACCGCTTCGATGACTTTATCGGCGACACTCATCACGGCATTTCGTCCGAAACCCGCCATGATCGTTTTTTCCTCGGCATCCTCGTCGAAGCCCGGAGCCGCTAACGCCGCTTCGATCACCGGTGTAAAATCACCGTCGGAGATATGTTTAACACCCGGCCATTGTACCAAACCCGAAGTAAAAATCCGGTCATGATAGGTTTCTTTGGGCTTCTGAATACAATTTGTTGTCATCAGTATCGCGCCGGGAAACTGGTCGAATTCGTTTCGCTGATCCTGCCAGGCCCCGCCGTAGTTTCCAACCAGATGTTTATATTTTTTCAATCCCGGATAGGCCAGACAAGGTAACATCTCACCGTGGGTATACACATTGACCCCCCTGCCTTCAGTCTGCTTTAATAACAATTCCAGATCTCTCAAATCATGCCCGGACACCACGATCGCCTTTCCCTTGACAGGTGTTATTCTTATCTTTGTCGGTTCGGGATGACCATAGGTTTCGGTATTGGCTTTGTCAAGCAGCTCCATCACCTTCAGGTTGAATTGACCGCACTTCAGGACCATCTTGAAAAGCTCATCAGTATCGGTTGCGTTCGGACCGGTCAAAAAATTCAGTGCCTTATGAAAAAATGCATATACCTCATCATCCTCGACACCAAGTATCTGCGCGTGGTCGGCATAAGCGGCACTACCCTTCAAACCGTAAAGGATCAATTCCTGCAAGCCAGTAACGTCGGCCCCCAGCTTTTCCTTTCGCTGATCGATCCCGATCTCAAGGGCAAGCTTCAACGCATCTTCCTTGTTTGACTCGATTTCGTCCTGAGCGGGACCTTTCAGCTTTTCCGGCTCAACCGATTGTTCTTTGCAGGCGTCTTCGTAAAGTTTTTTCGCCTTTTCCCGTATCTGCCCTGCCTGCTGCACAAGTCCAAATATCTTTTCCGCATCGAAATTGACATTGGTCACCGTCGTAAATAACGCCTCGACAACAAACAGGTCAATGTCTCTGTCCGCGGCCCCGAGTTCGCGCGCCCTGTGGGCATACATCGATATCCCCTTAGTAACATTTATCAATTTATCCTGCATCGCTGCCGTTTCCGGATCCTTGCCGCACACGCCTCGTTTAATACAGCCCGTACCGCCCATTGCCTGTTCACACTGATAACAAAACATATCCATAATTATTTTCCTTTACTAATCTCTGATTAATATTAAAAGCATTTTGAATTTTTCCTTCGCGTCTACCGCGTGCGGAACATTGGCGGGCATAATAATGATCTGCCCTGCCTTGACATGATGCACCTTGCCGTCGATGGCAATTTCAGCCATGCCGTCAATTACATAGACGATGGCGTCATAAGGAGATGTATGCTCACTGAGTTTCTGGCCGGCATCGAATGCGAACAGCGTAACCGTCCCCTTTGGTTTATCAATGATCGTCTTGCTCACGATCGAATCGCCCGCATAGTCTACAAGTCTTTGCATATCCGCGGCGTTCGCGACACATTTTTCCAATAAACTTTTTTCCTTTGCCATCGTTACTTCTCCTGTTTAACTAAATCTGATAATTTCGTCTCAATTAAAGATTCCTTCAATGTTTCCTGCATTTGTTGAAATCTCGGCCTAAGCTTACAGTTTCGCTTCAAAGGACACTTAAAACCAGGCAAAATACACTTATTCAGGCTTATTTTGCCCTGTATCGCCTCGATCACATCGAGCAAACTCACCTTTTCAGCCATTTTTGCCAATCGATAGCCTCCTTTTGCGCCCATCGTGCTTCTGACGATACCCGCCTTTTGAAGCTTTTGCAATAATTTACAGGTCAACTGATACGATATCTTCTGCCGCCGGGCAATTTCCGAAGCCGAAGCCAAATCTTTTCTATTCTGCCCCGCGATATGCAAAACCGCCCTTAAAGCATAATCTGTATTTCTGGTTATTAAATCCATATTTTTTCCTTATTTATATATATATACGACTAACTTAGTCCTACTTATAAAAAAAGTCAAAGAAAAAATAAAGGTTTTTAAATATTT
>CAZNET010000091.1:0-8618 GCA_964571885.1 uncultured Pirellulales bacterium | reverse complement strand
AAACTGTGGAACATTAGAACAACTGATCAGTGGAAAAAAATAACAAATTTCGAACTGAGCATCATGTTCTAAAATAGAAAATCTCCTGCGGTCAACTTTTCTATTATTCAAGCGAAAAGAATTAGAATGAAATCCGGGTCACTTTATTTATACGGCCATACCGGAGATGATGGTTTCGAAGATAAAGTTGCCGTCCGCAACGCCTTGGATTTTCGAGACGTATTTTCGACTTTGTATTTTAAGAATATGACCAAGCAGCAGCAGCCTTTGGCCCGGCACGACCTGAGAGCGGAACTTTGTCGAATCCACTCCGGTAAATCCAATAAAACCTTTGAAATCGTAAATTTCCTTTATATAAAAGCTCAGTAATTGAGCTGCACATTCGATCATGATCACACCGGGCATTAACGGCCTGCCGGGAATATGGCCGCGAACCCAGAACTCCTTGTCGGTGACATCTTTGTAACCCAGCATAAGCCGCTTTTCCTTGTCCACCCAGAGAAGTCCGTCAAGCTGCTGCATTTCATAAGATTGCGGATTTACCTTTAAGACATCCTCTTTTGTATATAAGGGATCGGCGCTAAGATCTATTTGTGATAAGTCGAACAGCAATGGCGGCGGCATCGGGCACCTCTATAAATAAAATAAAGAAAAGAAGTCAGAAAGGAAAGTGAAGCTTAAAGGCTGCACCCTTTAAGACCCGTTTAGCACCGAAACTCAAAAGTGAAATACGATTTAGTCAGCCGAGCGAAGCTCAAGAATCGTGTTTCGCACATCCTGGCATGCCTGTTTGATTCTCTGCATCTGCTTGCGAACACGCGTTCCTGCGGCTTTGTTACCACCCTCAGCTTTGTTAATATCACTTTCAATTTCTGCGACTAATGCTTTTAAATTTTCATATGCCTGCATTTGGCTAACCTCCAATAATTAATTAAAAACCAATAAAAAGCTAACGCTCAGCAAACCATTTGTCAAAGAAAATTGCTATTTTCACAAAAAAAATACATATTTTCTTAAGAAAACAGCTTATTTGTAAGCTCAGCGACCCTTTTTCCGAGTCTTTCGCACTGTTTTTTGGCTCTTTCATCGGGTTTATTGATGGAAACCGGGCCGTAATGGTCGCCCCGCGGATCGCCCCAGATGACCATTCCGCTGATGATCATGGCCTCGAGAATCCCCATAATAGTGGTCTCGTTTCCGCCGCCGATATTGGCCGATGAACTGAAAGCCGCCCCGATTTTGCCATCGAGTGCGCCGTGATTAGCGACCAGGTCATCAAATATCTTCTTCATTTCTGCCGCCATATGTCCATAATAGGTCGGCGAACCCGCGACAATCGCGTCGTAACTGAGCAATTCCTTAAAATCCAGATCCGCGACGGATTTCAGGTCGGTCTTTAAGCCGTTGTCGTTCATCGACTGAGCGACCAATTCCGCCATCTGCTGAGTATTACCCGACCTTGAATAATAAATCACGATCCCTTTAGCCATTTTTACTCCTTTGGATTCAGTCTGTCATTTGATATTTACCAAAAGTATAATATACGCTTGAGACCGGTGAAATTTCAAACACAAATTCAAAATTATATTTTTATCCCTGAAATATAAACTTCTTTTTATTGTGATTCGAATCTACTCAAATCGTTAGATGCCTGAATCTAAAGGCATTAAAACAACAGATTTGGTATGTCCGACTCACCCGCTGGTGATAAATCCCATACGTTGTGTATCAGGGATAATACCAAAAGGAAATTTTATATAAGGTTTGTATCCTCCCGGCCAGATGACGAAAAACGCCTTTCCAACAAGGTAATCTCGCGGAACGATGCCCTGCCGGTATGTTTTTTCGTTATTGCCGATACCCGTTTGGTCCCACCATCGGCTGTCATGGCTGGCGGGACTGTTGTCACCAAAGACAAGAAATTCATCCTCGGCCAAAGTAATGGGATTGCCCTGCGTGGCAGTCCCTTGGTCATTATTATAAATATTTTGAGAGGTGTAGTGAATATCTCTGTACAGGGCCACGTGCGTCAATCGGACTTGGCCGGAACCAAGTATTCTGACTTCAGGCATAATGTTGGTTATTCGGGGACCCGCCGCATCAGGCGCTGTGCCTAAATCATGGATAAGCTTTTCTTTACCGAATTCGAAAACAAGCTGATGATCGACATTGGCAAATTTCAGAAGAACAGGATTTGAATCTTTAACAGGGGCAATCGTTTTCTCGGCGAGCAGTTCGGTCCCTTCGGAAGATTGTGATTGGATCGTCATTTGTCCGGCCGCGTTGATTTGGGCAATATAGCGGGTCCGGTATTTACTCAACGACGCTCCGGCGATGCCCTGCTGTTCATTAAAGCTGGCGAAAAAACGAATCATCAGATCGCTGCAGATCGGCATGTCCTTGTAATGCCGGGTGGGGTTATACGCATAGGCACATCTGAAATCGTTTCCTTTTGACGTATCGTATTCAAGGAAATGAATTTTGTTATCGGCGATATTCAACATAAGCGCCGTCGGATTTTCAGGGTCGTGGTTCCATGCGGTCCTTTCCGTTTCGAAAGGATGACGCCAAATGTGCCGACCGTTGAAAAAACCGTCGAACGGATCGACCGGCTGATAGTCGTTATTGTAAACCGGCATCCATAACTCGTCCTGTACTTTTTCAGGTTTTCGGCTGATTCGGCCATCGATATAAACGTCCCCATCGATAATCTCGACCGTCTCGCCTGGCTTGCCGACGAGGCGCTTAATAAAATTAATTCTCGGGTTGAGCGGATTTTTGAACACAACCACATCCCAGTGTTTGGGCTCGAAGAACTGATAAATACATTTGAGAACAAGGATTTTGTCACCGGAGATGAGTTTGCTGCGGTCTTGAGTTCTCTGATAATTACCGCAGCTCGGACATCGGGTCGTCACCTGGCGCGCCTGGGTGAGTTTTCTCAGGTCCCGGTCGGCGGTCGGCTGTGCCGAATTTCTCTCATAAAGGTAACCGCATTGCTCGCATCTGAGGCGAAAATGCGCACCTTTGAGCGTATCGGCCATACTGCCGGTGGGAATATGAAATGTCCTGATGACAAACGTGATGAACAGCAGCGCCCAAATAAAGGAGGTAATGAGCATTTCCATCATATCGATAAAAGCTGTCAGGGTGTCTTTTTTTATTTGGTCTTTATCTTTTGTCATTAGAGACTTTAGGTCTATCCTTCAGTTAATTTGCTTTTTCTTTTTTTCCACCGTAAATAAATCTTATCTGACTGTAATTCGGTATACAATTCAATGACGACAACCCATAGAGAAACTGAAATAATACATTGTTGAGACTTTTTTTGAAAAGAAATTCTTTTGTTTTTTCAGGCAAAGGTACCTCATATCCGCTCGGCCAATAAACGAACATAGCTTTTCCGATGAGATATTCATGAGGGACAATCCCTTTTCTATAGGTTTTTTGGTTGTTGCCGATACCGGGCCGGGTCCAATATCGGCTGTCATAACTTTCAGGACTGTTGTCACCGGCCACGAAATATTCGCCTTTATTCAATGTCACCGCTTGCCCCTCGGAAGCTGAACTGACGCCGCGAATGATCTCGGTGTAATGGATATCCCTGAAAACAGCAACGTGGGAAATCGACAGTTTGCCGGAACCGAGAACGGAAACCTGCGACTGGATTTCCGTTTCGCGCGGACCTGCATCATCAGGCAGCCGGCCAAGATCATACGTTAATTTCTCTTCTCCATATTTGAGAACAAGCTCGTGGTCAATATTGGAAAATTCCACACACGTATCGGTGGAATTTTCGGCTACACTGACATTCCTGAAAGTCAACAGCCGGGGCTCGCCGGCAACGATGGACTCGATCGTCATTTTACCGCTCGAATCGATCAATGCCCGATAATTCGTTTCATACTTGCTGAGGGCGACGCCGACAGACCAAAATTGTGAGTCGGGCCTGATATAAAACCGAACCATCAGGTCGCTGCAGTAAGGCATCTCATCGTAATTTCTGACTTCGTCATAAGCATAGGTCGCCCTGAAATCGTTACCGATGGAAGCATCATAGTGAAGCTGACTGAGGCGGTTGTCCGGCCCGTTCAAAACAAAGGCGGTGGGATCGTTTGAGTCGATGTGCCAATGATGATCTTTGTCAATGAATGGATTTTGCCATGGCCGACCGTTGAACCTGGCTTTTTCAGGATTCACCGGTTGATAATCGTTATCATAAACAGGCATCAGTAACTCGTTCTTTACCTTTTCAGGTTTTCGTGAGATACGTCCGTTGATATAGACGTCACCGTCTATGATCTCAATTGTTTCACCGGGACGGGCAAGCAGTCTTTTTATATAATTGATATTGGGTTCGAGGGGATTCTTGAATACGACCACGTCCCATTGCTGCGGCTCGAAGAACTGATAGATACATTTCAAAACTAAAATACGGTCGCCGGCGACGGGGGCGTTTGTCTGACCGGCCCGCTGAAAATAACCGCAGCTCGGACACCGACAGATATACGAGGGCGAGTCATGAAAATCGCTCGCAAAACCAGCCTGTGTATAAGGCTCTTCATTGATCCCGTAATCAAAATGGTAGCCGCACTGAATACAGGACAGGTCAAAGTGCGCACCTTTGAGCGTATCGGCCATACTGCCGGTGGGAATCCGGTAAGCTTCCATTATGAACGCCCTAAACGTTAACGCCAGCACAAAAGCAATAATCAGCCACTCACATGTATGAGCGACCTCAGCAGCGATCTCATCTGATTTTCTTACAGCTTTGGATTGTTGTTCATTCATTTTGATATCGTTTTAAAATCAATCAGTACTAAACAGCAAGACTTAATGACTGCCGACAAAAAGACGTTGTGATTTAATACCTGCAAACAATTAAAATTGTGCGTTTTCAATTATTTAGATTATATCGACCTTTGACAATAAATCCATACGGCAAATCAAAAAAGCTAAGTCTTTTTATAAAAAACACTTATAAAATCACATCAGCAAAACAGGAGGTCCCGGTCAGGCCCTGTCAATCAAAAGTCCTTGCTGATAAAGAAGTTATCGGCATTTTAAGGCCGATTTTAATGAACCGGATTTCTTGTTTTATTTTATTGAATGATTATTAAATTTTTTATAAAAAATTTCCTTGCTGTTTAGAAGTCTTTGTAGTATAGTAAGTTGCAGATGTTAAGAGCTCGTTTATTCAGTGTCTTTTGTGTTTTTCTATGAAAGATTATGACCTTAAATATTTAACCAAGTAAAGGCGGATGCCTTTGCGGAGGAATGCCATGATAACAACGGAAACGAGCAGCTTCGATACTAACACGGAAACGTTTCGTGTTCAACGCAATCATTTCAACCACTACAAATTCCTTAATACGAGGTAGTATATGGCAACGATTACAAAGAAAGAACTTATCGACCGCATAGCGGAAAAAACTCAGGCTAAACGGGTGTCGGTTAAACGCATTATTCAGTCTTTTCTGGATGAGGTAACCGATGAACTGGCAAAAGACAATCGGCTTGAGTTCAGGGACTTCGGTGTGTTCGAAACAAGAACCCGAGCCGCGAGAATCGCTCAGAATCCCAAGACGCTCGAACGGGTAGAGGTGCCGGCAAAACGCACGATCAAATTCAAAATGGGCCGGTTGATGAGAGAAAAACTTAGTTCTCCTGCTCCCGATAAAGTTTAGAAACGATAAGCTCAACACCAAAATGGAGTATAAAATATGGTAAGAAAACAGGGAAGTGGAAAGCAAATTGTTGAGGCGGGTTTTTATAATACGCTAAGCTAAGGAGTTATGTATGTCAGAAGGAAAAGTTAAATGGTTCAATTCCAAAAAGGGCTACGGATTTATCGCCAACTCTACCGGTCAGGACATTTTTGTCCATTATACAAATATTAACGGGCAAGGATTTAAAACCCTGGCCGAAGGCGAAGATGTAAAATTTGATATTGTCGAAGGAGAAAAAGGCCTTCGCGCAGAAAATGTCATCCCCTCGTCCGTTGTTGCTGAATAACTCAGCCTGTTTTTTTGAATCCTTAAAGATGAATATATTTCAATTTCTGATATGATTTAAGATTTTCATCTTAAAAAAAGCATTCACTATTCGGACAACCCTTCCATTTTGCATTTAACAAGACCCGCCTTCTCAGTACTGAAAAGCAAATTTAACAAAATCTGAATGATATTTTCATTGCAAGGTTCCGATAAATCTGGTATATCTAAATGAGAATATTTAACCTTAAAGGAGGTTGATATCCGTGATATCCGGGGTAAAATCTGGATTAGAATGCAACGTTCTTGTTCTGAACAAGAACTATATGGCTGTTCGCATTATCAGCGTTAAGCGGGCGTTTTCTTTGCTTTTTCGGGAATTGGCGGAGGTCGTTTCGCTTGAAGAAGGAAAGTATTTCTCCTACGATTTTAACAGTTGGTGCGATGTCAGCGATTTTCGGCGTCAGTTTGAACCTGACGAACACGATTGGGTGGCAACCGTTAATTTTCATATCGCTGTTCCGCGCATTATTCGGCTGTTGTTCTATGACCGCCTGCCGCGCAACCAGGTCAAATTTAACCGCAGGAACATCTTTGCACGTGACAAAAATCACTGCCAGTACTGCGGCAAGCGATTTGCCACCAGTGAACTGTCACTGGACCATGTGATCCCAAGAAGTTTGGGCGGCGGAGCTGACTGGGAAAATATCGTCTGCGCCTGTATGAAATGCAATGTCAAAAAAGGCGGCAGAACACCCAGGCAGGCCAATATGTCACTGATACGCAAACCCGTCAAGCCCAAACGCAATCCGCTGATCCATGTCCACCTGGGACACCAGCGATATCAAAGCTGGAAGCAGTTCCTCGATCATGCCTACTGGTCTGTCGAACTGAAATAATCAAAACCGGCATACGGTTATTTATACAACGTTTGTTTTATCTTCAGAGCTTCTTTCAGATTTTGCTGGACCGAAACATAATGAGGATTGATGCTCACCGCTATGTTAAAACTCTCTATGGCTTCGTCAATCCGTCCAAGTCCCATCAAGACAATGCCGAGATTTTCATAAGCCTGGATGAAATTGGGTTTCAAGTAAACCGCTCTTCTGTAATGCTCCAGAGCTGCAGCATACTTGTTCTGAAAAGCCATGACATCGGCATAATTCTTATGGGCATAAGGCAGATCGGGCCTTTGCCGCAACACGATATCTAAATGTTCGGCCGCCTTGTCATATTCGCCGCGTTTCATTAAAAGCAAGGCAAGGTTGTTGCGGGCCTGGGCATCCCTTTCCTTCAGTTTCACTATACGCTCAAATGTCTTCAGCGCCTCGTGGTCCATATTTTTCTCAAGATACTTATTTCCCAATGCGAATAATGTGTTTGTCTTATCCGGGTGGTTATCTAAGACCTTTGTTAAACCGTCAACCTGACTCTGCCAACAAATGTGGCGAAGCTGCTGATTGTGAAACAGAGCGCTGTCAATGATATTTCGGCGGGCATAGTCCCTGATCATTTTGATATACCGCTGGGTTTGCTCCGACGTCGCCTGGCTTATATCAACCATTTGACTTAACGGTTTTTTTATGGAAAAGAGAAAAACCGCAAAATCAATCTGGTCATTAACATCTTCGGATACCTCTTTTGCGATTTTTTTGGTCGGTTGGCTGATCCACCGCTTTGCTATCATATTCTCGTAAATCGCTCTGCTGTATTCAAAAAGATATTTGGGAGCGGCATATTCCAAAATAGGCTCATTATCGGTATTGATCGGACCGTCGCCGAACAATCGCTGAAGATCTTCCGAGATAATCAGCCGATACAACAATTTGGGGGATAACAGGGTTATATTTTTTGCCTCCTTTAAATATTGAAGATTTTGCCGGGCATATCCGAGATTCAGTTTTTCGTTATTCTTAAATCCCAAAAAAAGATAATCCTTTCCAATACCCGGAGAGGTTTGAACAACAATACTGTTTGGAAAAACTTCTCTGAAGGTCCGGCCGACCAGGGCAAAAGTCGGCCAATCGATCTGATATGAATGAAGCCATTGACAGAAAACACCGTTGTCATTGAGCTTCTCATGTACCAGCGAAAAAAATTCATGCGTAAACAACGTCGCCAGACCGGCCATCCAGGGATTGGAAGGTTCTGAAATAACTACATCATATTTCTGGTTGGTCAATTGCAGATGGGCCCGGCCATCCTGGAGAATCAAATTCGTTCTGGGATCTTCAAGTACATTATTATTCCATTGCTTGAAATACCGGCTGGCTTCAGCAGCCTGAGGACTTATTTCAAGAACATCGAGTTGATCGATCGGATAGTAAAGTGTCTCACCGGCCGTGATCCCGCTGGCCAGCCCAAGAACCATGACGGATTTTGGATTCTGATGAAAGAGCATCGGAAAATGCGCCAGCAGGGTTTGGGTATCCATATCATGATTTGAAGAAGCATCGGTTTTGCCGGTATTGGCCATCGAGTAATCGACATTACCAAAAGGATCCGTACTTTTCAGGACTGTTATAAAACCACCGGCTCCGTCCGCGTAATAAACAAGGTCTCTTGTCTCAATATCTCCCAAAATAGCGGGGCCTTTTAATACCGCCTCCAGCCAGTTGTAGGTTC
>CAZNET010000090.1:0-8714 GCA_964571885.1 uncultured Pirellulales bacterium | reverse complement strand
AAATGCCGGATAGAAAATGCGGTATTCGACCTTGTCCCGAACAGCGCTGTTGTTCTTAAGAAGAACCAGGCCCATCAACTCGTCGATAAACCGGCAAAAGCAATGGTGGTGTATGTGATTTATTTCAGTGATATCGTTGCCAATGAAAATCAAGAACTATTGCTGCCATTAACAACAAAAGCGGTTCCTGTTACTATTTCGGCTAACAGGGCTCAGGCAGTTCGCCGAACACTTCGTCAAATGCTTAACGAACAAAACAACAGACCCGTGTATTTTGAAATCGCCATCAGTCAACATCTGTCATCGGTATTCTTGGAACTTTATCGGTCATTAATAAACGATGATGTAAAAACCGACAACCGGACTTCGACAAGTTATGAGAGGGTCACTGAGGTTTTAAAATATATCACTGTTCACTATTATGAGAATTTTACACTTGTCGGTGCAGCTAAAATGGCCAACCTGTCACAACGCCGGTTTTCCAGTCTCTGTAAGAAACTTACTAATAAGAGCTTCGTTCAGATGCTGAACGCAACAAGGATCGAAAACGCAAAAAAACTATTGGAAAAAACCGACTTACCGGTCCCAGTAATCTGTTTTGAAGTCGGATTCGAAGAACTATCGACCTTCTATCGTGCTTTCAAAAAATATCAAAACATAACGCCGACGCAATACCGTTTACGTAAATCTTGATAAATGCGTCTTGGCTAAGATATCAAATATCTACTCTGATCTTACATTTCATGATCCTAAAAACTGAATCCTAAGGCAAGGTCCCTGTTAA
Source organism: uncultured Pirellulales bacterium (assembly GCA_964571885.1). GTDB lineage: Bacteria > Planctomycetota > Phycisphaerae > Sedimentisphaerales > Anaerobacaceae > CAZNET01. Next base: position 7,930 of record CAZNET010000090.1, on the reverse strand, counting down.
CCAGAATCCCTGGTTTGTGCCACTTCCGCTGAAGGATAACAATTTTTGGCTTACAGACTAAAAACGATTCACGATGAGATAGGTAACAGCAGCCGTTGAACCTGATATAAAAGCACCCCAGATCAAATCCACAACCGTCACCATCAAAGGCCAGTCACGCAATGTTGCCAGGTTTGTTAAATCATACGTTGCATACGCGATAAAGCCAAACAAAGAAGCCATTATAACAGTATGCCCCAATGACTGTTTGGTTAATCCCGGAAGCAAAGCGAAAATGAGAATTCCAAAAAGGAATATAAAGTAAAAAATAATCGCCGCAACCCAGTTGATATTCTTTGCCAGTAATGGTTCCAGAGCCTTAAAGTAAAATCCTTTTGCGATAACACCGAGCCAAATCATATCGATAATAAAAAACACGGGAATAGAAACAAGATAGGTTAGAAGTATTCTTGACATTTTCATAGAGAAGACCTCCTTCAATATTATTCAACGTTTTCAAGGATTATCTTGTATAAAAATCCTCTTTCCTGATTATTTTCAAATGCTTTCATTTCGATCAACTGTTTCTGGACCGTTTTCCAGTTCACACCGAGATTGATTAAAATATTTCGACAATCTTCCCATAAAGGCAGCCAGCACATGGATTTTTTGATACCTTCCACTGAACCGGCATACCTGATAAAATGTTTCAAATCCAGAATAAAATAAACACCTTGCTGAAAAGGCGAACTTTTATCGATGATCCCTTTCAAATCATAAACATAATTTCCCACGCGTGGCTCCCAGGGAAGGTTCAAGTCATGAAGTCTTTTGGCGATGCTTATCTCATTTTCACTGAATTTCATTTCTAATACCTGACATAAATGGTTTATTATAATTAAAAACGTAAAATTACATAACAATAATAATTCTGTTAATTCCACGGGGCAAGAAATAAATAATGGCAAAAGATCTCATTCATTGTTTTTAACTTATTAATATATATGAACTTGAGAAACTGATCGATGTTTTCGGGTCTATCAACAATTTTATCGTTTCGAACCTGTTTTATAATACTGTGATTGGGAAAAGAATCAAGTATAATAGGTGCCGTTATTAAATGTGATTGATATTCAAAACCTAAAAGATTATTTCATATACTTATGGAGTATGTTATGGACATGTTAATTCTATTTTTTAGTGGCTGGGCTGGCATGGCCATTATCATGTTTTCGTTTTATCTGCTGCAGGTAAAAACCAAAAACGCCACGATGGTGGATACTGTTTGGGCTGCAGGTGTTGGTTGTCTTTCAATTTATTATGCGATTGCTTCGAGCGGGAATGTTTCTCGAAGGATTCTCTTAGCGGTTTTGGCATGTACTTGGAGTTTTCGTTTGGCGGTCTATCTTTTTATTCGTGCTCATGGTAAGCCGGAAGACGGCCGTTATCAGATGTTGCGCTCAGAATGGAAAGATGAAGTCCAAAAAAGGTTCTTTTTTTTCTATCAGCTTCAGGCGTTCGGTACCGCTCTTTTTTCTATTCCTTTTCTTCCGATAGTCTTCAGCGAAGTATCGTTATGGCAATGGTTTGATTTCGCCGCGGTCATCATCTGCGTCGTGTCCATTGCGGGTGAGGGAATTGCGGACTGGCAATTAGAACTGTTTCGTAGAAATCCTGATAATAAAGGAAAAACCTGCAGAAACGGTTTGTGGCGTTACAGCCGACACCCGAATTATTTCTTCGAATGGATACACTGGTTTACCTATCTATTTCTGGCGATAGGTTCACGGCTCTGGATACTGTCCGTGATAGGTCCGGTTTTGATGCTGATGTTCTTATATAAGTTAACCGGTATTCCATACACAGAAAAACGGGCACTGGCCAGTCGAGGCGAGGATTATAAAAAATACCAACAGACAACATCGCCTTTTATTCCTTGGCCTAACAAAAAGGGGAATTCATGAAACTACTTATAGAATGGATGGAAAAAGGGATTCTGCCGGATTTTCTTATCCGGGTGGGAATTCGTCATTTGAACCGTAAAACATTATGCAGGGAACAACGCGGCGATATAGAGCAAAGACTTGCGCGAAAAAAAGATTTATTTCAATTTTTAAGAATAAATCCTGTCGCAGTTGAAACGGATAAAGCTAATTTACAACATTATGAACTACCGGCGGAATTTTTTGAGTACATTATGGGACCCAATCTGAAATACAGCTGCTGCGTATGGCAGCCGGATATTAGAACCATCGACCAGGCCGAGGGTATTGCTTTGTCTATGACAGTCAAACGCGCAGAAATAACCGATGGTATGCGGATACTCGATCTCGGTTGTGGATGGGGCAGTCTGTCCGGATGGATCGCAAAGCACTTTCCAAATTGTAAAATAACAGCGGTTTCCAATTCCCGAATACAGAAAAACTTTATCGAAAAGCGATGTCTCCAAAACAACATAAAAAATATCGAAGTTATCACAGCCGATGCTAATGTTTTTGTGCCTCAAAGCCGATTTGATCGAATTGTTTCCATAGAAATGTTCGAACATATGCGTAATTATCAAGCCTTGATGAAAAAGACAGCTTCCTGGCTAAATTCAGACGGAAAACTTTTTGTCCACATATTCTGTCACCGCCAATACGCCTATTTGTTTGAAACCGAAGGCGAAGAAAACTGGATGGGAAAAAATTTTTTTACTGGCGGGATCATGCCGTCGGAGGACCTTTTCTTTCATTTCCAGGACGATCTACTCATCGAAAATCACTGGCGTATTTGCGGAATCCACTATCAGAAAACATGTGAAATGTGGCTTGACAATATGGATCAAAATCGAAAATCGATACTAACAATTTTTGAATCGACATATGGCAAAGAACAGGCCTGTCGATGGTTTCAGAGATGGCGTGTGTTTTTCATGGCATGCGCGGAACTATTCGGTCATAACAACGGCAACGAATGGTTTGTAAGTCACTATTTATTCCGGAAACGATAAAAAGTTATTCGCTATTTATCCCCTGGAAAACACCTCTCTTTTGTTAGGATCATCTGCACGAGCCCGATATTTCTTTCAGCAAATCCGCCTTGACAATAGCAAAGATAATATATCCACATACGGATAAAGCATTCATTAAAACCAAGTGAACGAATTGTATTCAAATTCTTAATAAATCGCTGTTTCCAGAGGTTTAGTGTTTTTACGTAAGAAGATGTAAAATCTTCAAGGTGAAATAATCTAAAATCCGTACACCGTGTCATACTGTTACACATATGGGTCAGCGATGTCAAGCAACCGCCGGGAAAGATATACCGCTGGATGAAATCCACCTCCTGAATATAACGTTTGAATTTCTGGTCCGAAATCGTGATCGTTTGTAAGGCCATCATTCCTTCTGGGCGAAGCAGTTTGGCGCAGCATCTGAAAAATATATCGATATAACGATGGCCAACTGCTTCGATCATTTCTATGGAGACAAGTTTATCGTATGTTCCCTCAAGGTCACGGTAATCAATTTTCAATAAAGTGATTTTGTCAGACAAGCCGGCTTCATTAAATCGACGTTTAGCATATTCAAATTGCTGATCACTGATCGTCGTCGTTGTCACCCGGCAGCCGTAATTTTTTGCCGCAAACTCAGCAAATCCGCCCCATCCTGTTCCAATCTCAAGAACATGATCATGCTGACTAAGACAAAGTTTCCTGCATAAATGGTCATATTTTGCCTGCTGAGCCTCTTTTAATGTTGCCGTATCGGACTCAAAGATACCGGAAGAATACGTCATTGTCTCATCAAGCCAGCATGTGTAAAAATCATTTCCCAGATCGTAATGAGCCTGAATGTTTTTACGGCTGCCGACAGGAGAGTTTTGATGTAAGAGATGAAATAATCTTTCACCTAAACGTTGAACCCATGAAAAAGCTCCTTCAAAGGTTTCTAAGGAGGAAGCATTTCGAGCAAGCAGACGTATCAGATCGGTTAATTCATCACAGTCCCACAAACCTAACATATAGGCTTGTGCAAAACCGACAGCTCCGCCAAATACAACTGAGGAATAAAAACGACTATGATGAATAGTCATCGTTACATTAAGAGACTTCGGTGATTCCATATTGCCAAATTGATAATCCTGTTCGTCTTCAATAAAAGTAAGTTGACCGCCCATAATATTTTCGAGATGTTGAAAAACTTTTTTTCTCGCCCATGAATCGAAAGAACCGGGTGGTGAAGATAAATCGAACAAGCCGGTTTTAGGGATTATATTTTCAGGCATCAGAAAAATCCTTTTGTTTGTCGATTTTATTCGGGTTAGGATAATACCGGGCCCCTTTTAATTTTAACTTCAGGGCCTGGTAGTAAATCTTTGTCACCACCTGAATCGTCATCAGAGGATACCTCAGTAAAAGTCCATTTAGTTCTGAATCCGTTATTTCCTTTCGAGAAAGGTTTAAGGTTGCGTCAAAGTACTTTTGTCCTGCCTTAATATTCTGTAAATGTGCTCGGATATGTGAAGTCGGTTCAAGAAAGCGTCCCTCGTATGTAAAATCCATATCCATAAAGGGTGAAACGTGGAAGTCTTTTTGAAAACGATAAAGCTTCCATGAATCTCTGCCTTCATTTATATCATCCGTCAACACATAACAATGTTCCTGCAACCATGGAATATTATGAACTTCCAGCACAATCGCCTCAGTTTGCTCCGACTTGGGATCAAAACAATAATAAAAAGATACAGGATTAAAACAATGACCAAAATATCTCAAATGCGTCAACATGCGGACCGGGCCCGAGACCTCAAGGCCGGTTTTTTTATACACCAATTCTCGGATTGAATCGACCAACGGGATATCAGGGTTACCCAAATGATCCGACCGTCTGAAGACTGCGATATTTCTTTTTTCTATCGACCAAAATCGACTAGAATCAAAAACTTCATTAAGTTCATCAAGATCCAGGTAAAGCATAAAAATACGATACTTAAAATGATTCTTCACGGGGATAAACCGCCGGTGCTGTATTGTTCCTTCATAAATCGCACTATGCATCATTCCAATCCTTTTCCGAAATAACGACATACGGCCAGCGCGCTGTTAACACCGTCCTCATGAAAGCCGTTTCCCCAGTAGGCACCACAAAAATGAATTCTATCTTTGCCGCTGATTTCACCGTGACGTTTCTGGGCGGATACGGAATCTCTGGTATATACAGGATGTTCATAAACCGTTTGGTAGTATATTTTATCCGAATCAATGCGTTCGGATTGATTTAAGGTCACACAAAACTGTATATCCGACTCGATTGACTGTAAGGAGTTCATCCAATAGGTAATCCCTACCGGTGAATTCGATTCCTGGGGCACGAGGTAATTCCAACTGGCCCAGACCTTTCGTTTTGCCGGCAGAAGATTTATATCGAAATGTAAGACAGCCTGATTTTTTTGATATGGTATGGCAGAAAGAATTTCTCGCTCTGATTGTGTAGAATTAACCAACATCGCTAAGGCCTGATCGCTGTGAACGGCAAGAATGACATGGTCAAAAGAAAATTCTTCGCCCTGCTGCGTGCGTATGATGACCGAATCAGATTGCCGCCGCACCGACTTGACCGAAGAATTCAGATTTATACGGCCCTTAAAAGTTGCTGTTAGATTATTGACATACTCTTTTGAGCCTCCCTTGATCGTAAGCCATTGGGGCTGATTGGTCAGCGTTAAAAGCCCATGATTATTAAAGAATCGATAGAAAAATCCCAGCGGTATCTGACCGAAAGAACCAGGTTCAGCTGACCAGATCGAAGCTCCCATCGGATTCAAGAAATACTCACGAAAATATTTACAATATCCCTGCTGTGCTAAGAATGTGTCAAGGGGAACCATATAATTACTTCTAAGCAGGTCAGTTGGCATCCTCCTGAACTTCAAGATATCCTTTATCATATTCCAGAAAGCTAAATTGAACAGATTCTTTTTGTTGGCAAATAACGTGTTCAGTGACTTTGATGAATATTCGATGCCGTCCTGAGTGTTGCTGACACTGAAACTCATATCGCTTTTCTGCCAGGGGATATTGAGCCTGCACATAAGCTTTAAAAAGTTCGGATATGTTCTTTTATTAAAAACAATAAAACCTGTATCAACTGCATAAGATTTGCTTTTCGCGGTGACGTCTATTGTGTTTGTATGGCCTCCGATATAATTATTTTTTTCAAAAACAGTGATCTCGTAATCCGAATGCAGCAGATAAGCAGCGGTCAGTCCTGAAATTCCTGTACCAATAATGCCGATCTTCAAAATCAATGGCTCCTTTTCAGGCAGATTGTGGTTTAAGTAATCTTTCTTTTCGTTTATCCTCCGATACTCCCTTAAGATTCCACAGAACACCGAAGCTCCGTAAAAACTTAAGGATATAATATGTCATATCGATTTCCCACCAGAAAAATCCGTTTCTGGCAGCGATAGGATAATGATGATGATTATTATGCCAGCCTTCACCCATCGAAAGAATTGCGAGAATCCAGTTGTTTCTGCTCTGGTCACCAGTATTATAACGTTGTGAACCGATTAGGTGGTCCAGTGAATTAATCGTTGCTGTCACATTGAATAAAATAACCGTAGGGATACAAAAACCCCAAACAGCCATTTGGAAACCGGAGGTATTGGACTGCGGCACTGTATGTCGAAGCAGCTCGCCAAAGGCAAAAAGCAAGACAATCATCAGAAATGGCACAAGAGATGCGTAACGGTTTAAGAAAACAAGTTCAGGATAGTTTAACCAGGACTTAACAAGATTATTTTGAGTCGGATAATTTCTTGGCTTCATGAACCATAAAATATGACTTGTCCAGAAACCATGCTGTTTTGGGGAATGCTCATCCTGAGGTTGATCCGCAAAACGATGATGGTGACGATGATGTGCAGCCCACCAGAGAGGTCCGCGTTGAGCGGCGGCATTGCCTAATACAGCAAGAACAAATTGAAATACTCTGGATGTTTCAAAACTTCTATGGGAAAAATAACGGTGATAACCGGCGGTTAAACCAAACATTCTCGGGAAATACAACACAAGACCTGTTCCAATCGCAATCCAGCTGAAGCCAACCCATATTACCGCGAAACACAAAATGTGGATTAGAATAAACGGAAATGCCTGTAGCCAGTCAATTTTATCCAATTTTTCCGGCCGTGTCTCCGGCGGTTTGGATTCATCATCAAACCAGCTCAATAAAAGTCGTAAAAAACGCTTCATTTTCAATAATTCAAAATAAATTACCTAAATATTATAATAATATCCAATTAGAAACTCCATACTTTTTATAAAAAATAACATAGACAAAACCCAGACTGTTTTGAATAAATAATAGAATATGCTTAGTATTTTATATGAATCATTATCAATCCAAATTACCCGTTGAAGACTAAAACTAAAGGGTAGCTCTTATAATTGTTTAGCGCGGCAAGGTGAAGATATTTAATTTTCCTCAATCAAGGTAGATCAGCTTTTGCTGAGGCTAAAGTGGCTTTTGCCTGACGATGTACGGAAACAAAACGATTTACTTGTCCGCCAAATGAATTTTTAGAGGTGCCGTTAATGATTTTGAAAGAGCTTGTTGCTGTATAAATACTATAATTCCGATGATTTATGATTTTTTACCGGGCGAGATTTTGAGAAAGGCCTGATAACCCATACATTATGAATAACGAATCGTCTGAAAGTATTATTTTCTTGACAAATGTGTTAGAAATATGTTAAAATTATGTTAATATAATGATGTGTGTAACTATTAAACGCTGTATTTTTACACTGATACAGCAAATTTTTTTCGCTTTAGGCTAGGAGATGATGATGGCTGATCGGGCAAAAATCATAATATTATCAATGTTAACCATTTTAGCATCGGTCGGCATCACCTTCGCTGAGATATCCTTCGATAACGCCAGTTCGGCTTCAAACAATTCC
>CAZNET010000089.1:0-8767 GCA_964571885.1 uncultured Pirellulales bacterium | reverse complement strand
GAGGCGGGAAAGCGTAAACTGTACGTTTCATAATGCCGGTTTTGGGTCAGAAAGGTTCGGCCGGCTTCATCCAGCTCGTACTCCGGGAGCGTTTCCCATAACACGATCCATGAAATAATTCCATACAGAGCTCCCGCGAGAACGATGAGGATCAAGCATTCCAGAAATTCTTTTTTGAATAATGCCAGGTATTTCATTTGACAATCTCCCAATCGAATAATTTTTCTCTGCCGGGCGGCGTCGTATATTCAATGAATTGATCTTCCAGATTCATCTCGTAAAATTTATATTCCACCGCATCGTGGGCATCGGCCCATTCTTTGATTTGCTGCTCATCGATGTTGACCACCGTTGCTTCGAGTGTTTTGTCACCGTAGCGAAGATGGATCAGACCGTCAATGGTGATCTGTTCGGGAACTTTCTTTCGGAAGGTAAATCTTATTTTCCGAATGGCACTTCTGAACTGACTAAGCGAACAGTTCGCCCGGACAACGCCTTTATCGAGAACAACGATTCTGTCCGAAACCCTGTCCACATCGGCCAGGATATGACTGGTGAACAGGACCGTTCTTCCCTCACGCATGATCAGCTCGATCATTCCCTCTAAAAATTGCCTTCGAATGACCGCGTCGAGTCCCAGCGTCGGGTCGTCCATGATCAGAAGCTGAGGATGCGGCGCCAGGGCCAGAGCCAAAGATACCTGCGCCCGCTGGCCGTTGGATAAGGTTTTGATCCTTTGCTTTTTAGCCAGACCGAAGTATTCGATCATTTCATAAAAGAATTTGTTGTCCCATTGTTTGGGATAAAAAGCCTTTTGATAATTGGCAAGCTGTTTGATATTCATCCATTTAATCAGCCGATGCCCCTCAGTAACATAACCAACTTTGCTGATAACCTCGGGCGTTAGCGTTTGTGAATCACAGCCCAGAATCGTTGACGAACCCACGGTAGGTTTTAGGAAACCAAGCAACAGCTTGATCGCCGTGGTTTTACCGGAGCCGTTTCTTCCGACAAAACCACATACGGTCCCTTTCGGTATTTTGATGCTTAGATGATCCAGAGCGAGATTCTTTGAATAATATTTGGTCAAATTGTCGGTTTGTATCACAATGTCATTCATTTTTTTTCTGTCCGCTGTCTGTTTGAGTAAACTGTTTGGTTCTGTTCTCGAATATGCGTATTAATTCCTCTGCATTGACCCCCAAATTAAGCCCCCGGGTAATAAGATTATCCATCCGTGTTGTGAGGATATTAATATCCGATGCGTCGGAGTCTCGAAGTTTCGGATCGGCGATAAAAGTTCCGGCTCCGGTTTTCGTGGTGACCAACCCCTGCTGTTCGAGAGCACTATAGGCTCGGGCGACAGTATTCGGATTGACCACCAGTTCCGATTCGAGTTTTCGCACCGCCGGCAGCTTGTCTCCTTCGCGAAGTTGGCCTTTGGCAATCGCTTCGCTGATCTGTTCGGTTATCTGCAAATAGATCGGGATGTTCGAACCGGATGTTATTTGGATCCATAATTGCATGGGTCGTCCTGATGGATCTTTAAGTTTTCAAATTCAGGCCATTGGTAAATGCCTTTATATTGTACTAATACATATAATACATTTTGTTCGGACTTTCAAGACATTTTTTAAAAAATTATTTTTTTATTTGGTATGTTTTCAAGTGGACCGCACTGCCGAACCTGCCGGCGGCTGGAAGTATCGCTGGAAATTCCTTAAAACCTGGATTTAGAGTTCTAATTGCTTTCTTCGGTCTGATGTGTTCTGATAAGATGATTCATCTTTTCAAGATTTTCGAGGCAGAGCTGTGACCAGGTTTCCATGGTATCTTTGACTTCGAACAACTCATCAAGCGACATAAACGACATCTGCGTTATCATCTGCTCTTTTCGGCTGACATCCGGTCTTTCGAGGTTCCAGAAGTGCACGATGCCAAGATGTACCGAGCCGACCGTGTTGGATTCATCGTTCAATAAGGCGACGATCTTATCGGTATGCTTTGTTTCAAGAGAAACTTCCTCATCGACTTCACGCTCAACCGCGGTCAGGTAGGTCTGGTAGAAATCGGCGAACAGGGGCATGTCATCGCATGGATTGATATGGCCGCCGATGCCGATGGAGCGGTTGCCGAGAAGCCGGGTCTCGCCGGCCCGCTTGCCGCGGACGTAGCTGAGGTATTTGCCGTCACTGTACATAATCACATACGGGATAAGCTGCTTGTAGCTTGGATCTTCTTCGACCTGAGCCCGGCTCATAAATCGCGGTGCCGACGGGGCAAAAATTTCCTTTAAATACCGGTCCACATCGAACCTGACACCGTTGAATAATCCGATCTGTTCAACAACTTGCCGCTCGACTACTAATACCTGCTCGTCCTTAGCCATGCCGATCCTTCAATTAAAAAATTATTTGCAATCATTCGATTAATTCAGACCACATGATAACGGATCGGACCGTCATTGTAAAGGACTCTGTCGTATGCTAAACAAACAAAAGTTCATACTAAATCCTCTTGCGTAAAAATGGAGTTGAAAATACAATTGAGGATAACTTTTTCTTAAATGAAGGATATGTTCTCATGAGATATCTGCTTAGATTAACATTTCTTGCGTTCATATTTTCCGCAGTTCCTGCCGGAGAAGTTATAGTCAGACCCGGGCAAAGTATTCAGCAGGCGATCGACGAAGCTCAGTCCGGTGACAAGGTGATCCTCAGGGACGGTGTGTATCATGAGTGTATCGAAATAAACAAGCCGATCCATTTGAAGGCCGAGCACGGCGGCAAAGTGACGATCACAAACGCCTATGACGGAAAGTTGAAATTTAAAAAAGAGCCGGAATCCGAAGACCTGTACAGTGCGAAGGTAAAGTGGCCGGTCCGCTGGGTCATGGCCGGCGACAGAAATCTCTATAATTATGTCAAGCTCGACAACCTCAACACCTTCATCGCCGATCCGAATTACTGCCGGCTCAATACACCAGGTCACGGTTTTCGCGAGGGCTTCGCATGGGTGGAGGGCAGACTCTATCTCCGTATGAAAAACGGTCAAAATCCAAACAACACAAAAATCGAGATTAACAGTGCTGATATGGACGGCCGGATCGAACTTCTCAAAAATAACGGCCTCGAGGCCTTTGAAAAGTTCTACCGCCCCGACACAACCGAGCTTCGCCTGGTCTATAAAGACTGGGTCTGGATCGTCAATTACTGGCCCGAAGTCGGTGTGATCGCCTCTGTCAATACTGATAACGTCACTATTGAAGGGCTGCGTTTTCATTTAGCACCGGATGTCGCCATTGATGTCAAGAAAGGCGACAATATTACTATCCGCGATTGCTTTTTCGAGGGCTATCAATACGCCGTCAACACCTGGGAACACACCAGCAACATCACCGTAGAATACTGCGAATTCAGCGGCGGCAGATTGTACGAGCGTCTGATCAACTCCAAGGCCCATCGCGACACCATCTATTTCGCCAATCTGGAGATAAACACCGTCGCCCAGAAAGGATCGGGCTTTGTCTTCCGTCATAATTACGTCTATGAAGGTTTTGACGGCATCCAGCCCCGCGGCGTCGCTGCCGAACTGATCAGCACAGTTAAGGACATCCCCTCTGATATCAGTTATAACGTTTTCATCAATTTTATTGACAACAATGTCGAATCGGACGGCTGGGACAGGCTGATGAATGTCAGAATCCATCACAACCTCGTCTTCGACGGTCTGTGCCTGCTCTCGGTAGCACCGACTCAGCGCGGGCCTTTGCAGATCGACCATAATCTTTTCTACAGCTCACCCGAAAAGGGCATCAACCGGGGCGTTCTGATAAAGCACTCTCAACCGGCCGGCGTCCTGAAGCCCTTCACCGGCCTGACGGTTGTGCACAACACCTTCGTTTTGCCGCGGCAGAATATCCAGCCGGTCAGAGACGATTTTACTTACAAGGACAATATCGTCGAAAATAATATCATGGTTGTCAATCGATCAAATCCCTGGGACGCGCCGGGCTATACGCCGAGTAAATACAATCTTGTTCACGGCGGCCATGTCTCGGAAGAACATTTACCTCAGTGCATTCACGCCGATCCGAAATTCGTCAGATTCAAACCGATCGATTTCAGACTCAGTGCCGACTCCCCCGCCATGGGTGCCGGGATCAACCGAGACGATCAATATCAGCATAATTCAAAAGACTGCACGGATCTCGGTGCGATCGAATATGGCGGCAACTGGGATTTTCCAAAGCCCGGGCCCCGATGGGCGACTGACGAAAACATGCCTCAACGTCCCGAATGGCCAAAATCAATCAGCCCGAAATGGGGAGGATTTTCTAATATATCATTTTAAAATATATTTAATTGGGATCTCTGTCGCTGTCGCGTTGGGATCCTGATCTTTCCCTTCGATCAGATCTTTCACGTCGGTCTGATCTGGAAGATCTTTGGCGGTCGCGTCGGTCCCTTCTTCTATCCGACCTGCTTTGTCTTTCCTGCATTTCCTCTCGTTTTCTCAACCGTCTCAATGTTTCTTCCATATTGTCGAGAGTTTTTTCGTACCGTTCTTTTCTGTGTTTCTGAAGGGCTTCTATCGCCTTGACGGTTTCTTTCGCACCTTCCTTTTCAGCGATTTGTTTAATGAAAGCCAGTTCTTCGTTAACCTGGTCGGTCATGGCGTCGAGAAGACTTCTGAGATTTTCAGCCCGACCTCTTTCCCACTTCGATGTTTCAGAATCGGCACTTTCATCGAGATTTATGAGAGCTTTTTCCAATTCAGACAATTCTTTTTCGGTATTAGGGTCCTTATGTTCGGCAGGGTTGTTTTTACCTTTTTCATCCGAATCATTTTCAGCATAAGCTAAAAACGACATGGAGATTACAGTAATTATTAAAACGATTAGTAAACGTCTCATAATATACCTCTTATCAAAGTAAATAATCCAAATATCTTAAATATATTTACTATTTTACATTATTGGTTAAGATTTTTCAATCTTCTATACAAGACAGGCCCATTTTTTCAATTAATCTTTCAAATTCATCGATCGAATAGAATTCAATGACGATTTTGCCCCGCTGGCCGTTTTTTTGAGTATCGATATTCACTTTTGTTCCAAGCTGAGAAGTCAGTTTGTTCTCAAGGTCTGAAATGTGAGGTGGTTTTGACTTGAGAGAATTTTTCTTCTGTTGAGGTGAAAGATATTGTTTGACCATTTTTTCCACTTCTCTGACAGTCAAGCGACCTGTCAGTGCTTTGTTGGCAAGTTTCCTTCTCTGATCATCGGTAGGAAGCGAGAGAATCGCCCTGGCATGGCCCATTGAGAGGTCGCCTTCGATAACCATTTGCTTTATTTCCTGGGGTAAGTCAAGCAGGCGCATATAGTTAGCGACAACCGAGCGATCTTCGCCGAGTTTTTCCGCCGCTTGTGATTGTGTCAGAGAAAAGGTATCGATGTACTTTCGATAAGCCTTAGCTCTTTCGATAGGATTCAGATCGGTTCTGTGGATATTTTCGACAAGAGCTATTTCGAGCATTTGCTCGTCGGATGCTTCGCGAACAATGGCGGGAATCGTGGTCATTTCAAGCATTTTGGCAGCTCGAAGCCTTCTTTCGCCCGCAATCAGTTCGAACCCATCCTGTATCTTTCTGACAATAATCGGCTGGATCAATCCGTTTTTATTAATGGATTCGCATAGATCGTTGAGTTCCTGCTGGTTCCATTCGGTTCTCGGCTGATAGGGATTTCTTTGAATCGAATTGATGTTAATTTCACGGTATGATGAATGTAATCTCTTTTCAGATAGAGGCTTAGGCGAAAACGGCTCTGCTTTCGACTCACTTGAAGGATACCCTTGGGGCATAGTTATAGGACCTAACAAAGACTCAAGTCCCCTGCCAAGATGTTTTTGTTTTGTTCTTGTAGACTCTGTCATATAGCTATTCCTTAAATATAAATTAACGGAAAATGGACATTATATAAATTTACATCGGAAAATGAATAAAAAAACCTACAGTAAAATTATCAAACGACTGGATGTTTCACGTGAAACACCGTATAGCCGGGAGATAATGTGAAAACAGGAAGCTTGAAAAAGATCAATAGTCTTCACATTTATAAACAATTACCTTGTTAATTTAATAAACGGAGTATCTCTTGCCGCCCTTGCGTATTAGATCTATTGTGAGTGAGGTAAACCAAATAGGATTCATTTTTGATAAAAATGATGCAGCTATATCTCAGTATCATTATAAAAGATAAAGAAACCAAATGGTTTACTGGTAATGTTTCACGTGGAACATTGATTCCTTGAATTGAAAACAAACAGATACAATAACGATTGATCAATACAAAAGTAAAAGACGTGCATTTCAAGGTATTCGAAATAATATATATTATAAAAAAATATCATTTAATAATTGAGATTACTTTGAGAATACACGAAAGAAATTATTATGAATTAATTAATGGCATACAAACAAAATGCCCATCTTTTTATCAGAACATATTTATGTTTTTGTAAAAGTCGAAGCTTTTATTTTAAAATGTTTTATATAAAAAGAAATAAAAATTATCACACTTAATGTTTGTTGTTTTTTTACTATATTATAATATTAATATTATAATATAATTACATTTATTATTAAGGATGATATTGCTAAATGTCACCAAAAAAGAAACTTACAAAGTTTTAATAGCTGTATTTGCATAAAGGATTATAATCTGCTATAAATGAAGGCTTAGATTTATTTTGAAAAGATTTCATTATGGAAATTTCGGAACTAAAAGCACAAATAGAAGATTTGTCGGCCCGGGTAGAAAATATCCGGGACTGGCTTTGACCTGGCATCAAAAAAAGATCATCTCAACAAACTTGAAACACAAATGTCTCGACCGGACTTTTGGGATAACCAGGACAAGGCTCAGTCCGTCGTTGCAGAACTCAGTGCCTTGAAATCAGTGGTAGGTCCTGCGGAGGAATTAAAAAATGAAGTTCAGGATCTGGTTGAGCTGTTTGAGATTGCAGCTCAAGAATCCGATCAGGACGAACTGGATCAACTGGCTGAAGATATGGAGCAGTTGAAAAAGCGCTGTCGCCAGGTAGAACTTCAGGGACTGCTGAACGGGACAAATGATATGAAAAACTGTTTTTTCAGTATCCACGCAGGGGCAGGGGGTACCGAAAGCTGCGACTGGGCGAATATGCTGCTTAGAATGTACACACGATTTTTTGAGGCCAACCATTATAAATTTACCGAGCTGGATATTACACCCGGCGAAGAAGCCGGTATTCGCTCTATTACGCTTCGTGTTATGGGACCTTATGCCTTTGGTAAACTTTCCTGTGAGACGGGCGTTCATCGATTGGTCAGAATCAGTCCCTTTGATTCGCAGAACAGAAGACATACCAGCTTTGCTGCTGTGGACTGCGTTCCCGATTTCGATGAAGATATCGAAGTGGAGGTAAACGAGGACGATTTGAAAATAGATTTTTACCGCGCCAGCGGAGCAGGGGGTCAGCATGTCAATAAGGTCAGCTCGGCGGTTCGCATCACGCATCTGCCGACGGGCATCGTGGTTCAGTGCCAAAACGACCGAAGTCAGCATAAGAACAGAGCCTCGGCGATGAAGGTGTTAAAATCAAGGCTGTATATGCTCGAACAAGAAAAACGAGATGAAGAGATCTCCCGATTATACGGCGAGAAGGGCGAGATCGCCTGGGGCAACCAGATACGCAGTTATGTGATGCAGCCTTACCAGATGGTTAAGGACCACCGAACCGATACCCAAACCGGTAATGTCAGCGCGGTGCTGGACGGGAACTTAGATCAATTCATCGAAAGCTATCTTCAGCATAGAGCCAAGAAGAAATTGAAAACCAATCCATAGGAGCCAACCCATGAAGCCGATTATCGATGTGAAAGTAAACGTCAAACAACAAAGCTACCTTACCTTCAAGGCCGATATGCTGGTGCTGGGACATTTCAGCGATCAGAAAGGACTGGATGAGGCATGCTCGGCGGTGGACGAGAAACTCGACGGCGATATCCAGCGCACTGTGCAGCTTGGTGACTTCAAAGGCAAGCAAGGCACGAGCATAATCGTTTACGGCAAGGACAGAATCGGAGCCGAAAGGGTGATGGTGGTTGGCCTGGGCGAACGCAAAAATATGAAGATCGACTCGATACGAAAAGCTGTGTCGCTTGCGGCCTGCAAAGCGGTTGATATGAAACTCAAAACGCTGGCCGTGGCGATAAGACAGGCGATCGGAAAAAGCTACGGGCCGCTGATGTTCGGACAGATATGTGCAGAATCGATCTGTTTTGGCGGTTACCGGTATGATGAATACATTTCAAAAAGCGATGACGACCGGCAAAAATCTTTGAAAGCGACCATTCTGGAGACCTATGAAAAAGACCTGAATCTTTTAAAGCAGGGCGTTCACAGGGGAAGTGTCATCGGCAAGGCACAGAGTTATGCCCGAACCATCGCCAACCGGCCGGCCAATATTATCAATCCGCCGACGCTGGCTCAGAAGGCACGGCAAATGGCACGCAATATTCCGAACTTAAGCTGCACGGTATTCAACGAGAAACAGCTCAAAGACAAAAAGATGGGCGGTATCCTGGCGGTCGGCTCGGGCTCGAAATCCGAGCCGCGGCTGATCATTTTGAAATACACACCGAAGAACGCAGGCAAATTTCCGAAGATCGCTCTGGTGGGCAAGGCGGTGACATTCGATTCCGGCGGCATCAGTATTAAGCC
>CAZNET010000088.1:0-8780 GCA_964571885.1 uncultured Pirellulales bacterium | reverse complement strand
CAATTGCCGGAGCCTATCGAAACAACATTTAAATTTCCCATTTATCTTTTTGAGACAAGAGATCAATGGGAGCGTTTTACAATCGATTTTGCGGGGTCGCAGGCATCTTTGTATCTGAAGATCAAATCCGGAGCTTATTACCTTAAGGGGACATGGGTTGGATATAATATCGGAAGGGAAAAAACATTTTCGGTGCTGGGACACGAGGGTTGGCATCAGTTTAACAAACGGCATTTTAAATTTCGCCTTCCGAGTTGGCTCGATGAAGGGATCGCGATGCTTTTTGAGGTCAGCCGTGAGAAGAAGGGATTGTTTGCTTTTGAGCCTGATAGAAACGGGTATCGTCTGGGTGACCTTAAGAGAGCACTGATCACCAAACGGATGATCCCGCTTCGTGACCTGATCAGCCTGAATCCCGGTGAGGTGCTTGCGTTTGACAGAACGGAGGCCAGTGACTATGTGCGGGCTTTTTACGCACAGTCGTATGCCCTTGTTCGGTTTTTGCGAGAGGAGGGATACGGAAAGCGTCTCAATCAGTATCACGCGATGCTGCTGGACGGATTGAACGGTGATTGGCCTTTGAGTGAGACCGGCCAGAGACTGGCCTCCGATCGTAATATTCCGTTAACTGTGACGTGGAATCGGGCGGTGGGATATCTGCTTTTCAGGGAATACATCGGAAGTGACTTCGATCAACTCGAAGAAGAATACATCCTCTTTTGCAGGAAGATCGTTTATCATGTTCGTTAAAGGTGACAAGCAGTTATGACTGCCAAGAAGGATTTTTCTTTTATTCTCGCTTCAGCGTCACCGAGGCGAAAGGAGTTGCTAAAAAGGGCGGGGTATCGATTCGAAATTGTCCCCTCGGCAATAGATGAATTACAATTTGGTTTTGATCCTATCACACCGCAGCGATTTGCTGAGTGTCTGGCTTTTGCTAAGGCAAAAGATGTTGCCAAGCGATATGCCGATAAGCTCGTCCTCGGAGCCGATACCCTTGTTAATCTTGACGGCGAGATCATCGGCAAAGCCTCCGATGAAGAAGACGCCCGGCGAATTATCGAACGACTTTTCAGCAAACCCCACAAGGTCATCACCGGCGTGGCGGTTGTGAAGATAGCCGAAAATATTGAGATCGTAAAAAGTGATACAACCATCGTTTATCCCAAAAAGATGACGGCGGAAGATATCTGCGAACATATCAAAGGCGGCACTTGGCAAGACAAAGCCGGCGCCTATGCCATCCAGGAAACAGGAGATAAGTTTGTAAAGAAAATCGAAGGCAGTCTGACCAATGTAATGGGCCTTCCTATGGAACTGATTGAAGAAATCTTCTTGCGCCTTCAATTATTGTCATAGGATATCGGAATAAAAATATATGTCAAATATACCATTTATCGTTAAATGGTCTTGGCCATTATATGATTATGTCGATGCTGATTGTTTTTCGAACACATAAAAAGTCCTTCTTGTCACCGCAAATACCTTTTTTTCGCGGTTTTTCTGGAACCGTTGATATGAGGCATAATTTTTTATTGAAGATTTTTATATTTGAGTTTATAATCCGTAGCTCGATCAAAAGGTGATGTCGGCAACAAAAAGACGGTTTTGTGATATTAAGGAGAACCAATGGATACGGTAAATATTTCATCAGGGGGCAGCTTAGGAAAAAATTTTATTCCGGCAGAGTTTTTACCTGAAGGCAAAGATGAATATTATCTTCGCAATGAACAGATCGGAGCGGGTGCGGACCGTTGGCGGCATTTAAACGCCGATGAAGTCGAGCGGCTGGTGAAGAACAACAATTCGTGCGATAGCTGGGATCAATTGCTGGTGACCGACGAGTTCGATCCGCGGCAGATCCAGAATACCGAGTTTTACGGGCTGGTGCGGATCGGCAGGTTAGCGAATGCTGTGCTCGAGCATCACGATCTGCAGGTGCCGACCGGCATCACCAACAGCACGATCGTTTCGTGCGATATCGGTGACGACGTCGCGATCCATAATGTGCGCTACCTGGCCCATTACATCATCGGCAACCGATGCATCCTGGTCAATATTGACGAGATGCACACGACCAACCATGCGAAGTTCGGCAACGGCATCCTCAAGGACGGCGAACCGGAGAATGTCCGGGTATGGCTGGATATTATGAACGAGACGGGCTCGCGGCAAGTCATGCCGTTCGACGGGATGATACCAGCGGATGCTTATCTTTGGGCCAAATACCGGGACGATTCCGCAATGCAGGAAAAGCTAAAAGAGATCACTCAAAATACGTTTGACAGTCGTCGCGGTTTTTACGGGTCGGTATCGGATCAATGTGTGGTCAAGAATTCAAGAATCTTCAAGGATGTTAAGATCGGCTCGCATTGTTATATCAAGGGGGCCAACAAGCTGAAGAACCTGACAATCAATTCGAATGAGGACGAGCCGACGCAGATCGGCGAGGGTGTCGAGATGGTCAACGGGATCATCGGGTACGGCTGTCATATTTTTTACGGGTGTAAGGCGGTGCGGTTTATTCTCGGCAACAATTCGAACTTAAAATACGGGGCCAGACTGATTAATTCGTTCCTCGGCGACAACTCGACGATCTCATGCTGTGAGGTGCTGAACAACCTGATCTTCCCGGCGCACGAGCAGCATCATAATAATTCGTTTTTGATCGCTTCGGTGGTGATGGGCCAGAGCAATATGGCCGCGGGTGTTACGGTCGGTTCGAATCATAACAGCAGGGCCAACGACAACGAGATCCAGGCAGGGCGGGGATTCTGGCCGGGGCTGTGTACCAGCGTCAAGCATTCGTGCCGATTCGCTTCGTTCGTTCTGCTGGCCAAGGCGGATTATCCGGCCGAGCTAAATATTCCGCTACCGTTCTCGCTTTTGAATAATAACGCTGCAAAGGATGAGCTGGAGGTCATGCCTGCGTTCTGGTGGCTCTATAATATGTATGCGCTGGCGAGAAATTCGTGGAAATTTAAGAACCGTGACAAACGAAAAAAGAAGATTCAGAAGATTGAGTTCGATTCGCTGGCGCCGGATACCGCCGAGGAAATGATCGAGTCGCGAAAGCTTCTGGAAGCATGGACGGCCCAGGCGGCTCTTCGAAACGAGGGCAAACTACGTGATGATATCGATGAAAATAAGTTGGCCCGGCAGGGTAAAGAACTGTTGTCGAATAAATCCAATATCGACGGGCTGGAGATTCTCGGCGAGCATTTTGAAAAGTCACATCGCAAAGCGGTTATCCTAAAGGCTTTTGAGGGTTATCACGCTTACGGTGACATGCTGCATTACTATGCGGTAAAGAATCTGATGGCTTATCTTAATGAAAAGAGTGGTACGTTCGGCCAGATGTGCGATGCCCTGAAAAGCGGATGTCACCGTGATTGGGCAAACCTGGGCGGTCAGCTTATTCCGGCCGGTGATGTCGATCGTTTAAAAGCGGATATCGGAAACGGAACGTTAGGTAACTGGCAGGATATTCACGGCCGCTATGACCAATTGTGGGAGAACTATCCGTTGGAAAAACAAAAACACGCGTATATGGTTTTATGTTATCTGTATCAGACCGACGAGTTATCACTCGAACAATGGCACGAGGCGCTCGACAAGGCGGTGACGATCCAGGAATACATTCGCGATGAGGTGTATGCCAGCAGAAAGAAGGATTATGACAATCCGTTCCGGCAGGCAACGTATCGATGCAGAGAAGAAATGGACGCCGCGATAGGGACAGTGGATGACAACAGTTTCGTCAGACAGATGCGGGAGCAGACCGAGGAATTTCGACAGTCGGTGGAGGAAATAAAGAAAAAGGTTAATAAATATTGAGGGTATTTTTCAGATCAATGAAAGGAAATTGTTATGAATTTAGATGATAAGAATTATTCCCAGTATGCTTTGGTTCGTGAAATGATGGATACGGTTGAGGTGGTTCGCGGTTTTGATCCTCATCAGACAAAGCAAGTGGCACAGGCGATCGGTTCGGTTGGGAAATTATTTATGACCGGTGAGGGATCGAGCAGGATTTTCCCGGCCAAGAACACGATCCGAAAATCGCTGACGTGGGGATTGGATCTGCAGGTCGCCACGGACGGATCGCGTCAGGCGGCTCAATACGATCTTTCTTCGTTCGCGGTCTTTTGCGCATCGAATTCCGGAAGAACCAAGGAGGTCGTCCTGCTGGCGAAAAAGCTTGCAGAGCAGGGAAACGAGCACCGTTATGCGTTGACAGCCAATGAGAAGACACTTTTGGAAGAAGCCTGCAAAGAAGCGTTCGTTTTGACATGCGGCTGGGAGCAGGCGGTCGCTGCAACCAAAAGTGTGATCGAACAGGCTTTGTTTTATGAATCGATCCTGTGGAATATGAAGGGCGTCGATAAAACGTCGGATTGCAAATCACTGGCAGGTGACATAGAAAAAGCACTGACGATGCCGATCGATAAAGAGATTATCGATACCGCCGCCAAGGCACCGACGATCTATTTCGCCGGTTATAATGACGGTGTGGCCGAAGAGCTGACATTGAAGACCAACGAGATCACACGAAAGAAATCCGATTTTCTCGAAGGCACCTACGCCGTACACGGCATTGAAGAAGTGATGGACCCCAATGATATAGTCTTTGTTGTCGATCCGATCGACGAAGAAATCGAGAAGTTCCAGGA
Organism: uncultured Pirellulales bacterium; assembly: GCA_964571885.1. GTDB lineage: Bacteria > Planctomycetota > Phycisphaerae > Sedimentisphaerales > Anaerobacaceae > CAZNET01. The sequence goes on along the minus strand of CAZNET010000088.1, from coordinate 4,107 downwards.
AGTTCTGATCAAAGGCGTGGGACTCAAAGTTGTCGCTATCGCCAATCGCCAGACGCCGCTGACCACGATCCGGGTGCCCGACGCCGGCGAGCTGACGCCGCATGTTTATTTGAGTGCCGGCTGGAATATCCTGGTCGAGATCGGTATGGCCCTGGGGATCAACCTCGATAAACCAGAACGTGCCCGAAAAGTTGGAAATGAATACATGGGAAGTTAACCATTTACCATATTTAAACAAGTTCGATTTAAAATTACTTCAGGTGCCGAGTTATGAAGACGGATTCTTTTAGAATTTTATTTAGGGTGCTGGTTCTTCTTTTTTCGGTTATTTTGCTGTCGGCCGATGAAGGTTTCATCGTATACGATAGGCTTGATGAAGGGATTCAAGTCAAAAGTGAAAAGGGGCAATTAAAGCTCCACGTTTTGTATGATGATGTTATCGAGGTGATTTATACGACAGACGGACATCCTTATCATAAGGAAAGTCTGGTGGTCACCGGTGAAAAGAGGCCCGGTATTAACTGGGATATCTCGGAATCAGATGAACGTATTACCCTTGCGACGGATAAGATCAAGGCCGAAATTGACAAAAGCAGCGGCAGAATAAGCTTTCTGAATAAAAAGGGCGATATCATTCTGCAGGAAATTCTGGGAAAAGCACGTGAGCTTCGGCCCGATAAGGTTCTGGGGTACGATACCTTCAATGCCCGGCAGTCTTTTCTTTGTTCGGAAGATGAAGCGATCTATGGACTCGGTCAGCATCAGGACGGGCTGATGAATTATCGCGGCCACAGTGTTTTGCTGGTGCAGGATAACACCGTAGCGATCGTTCCGTTCATGGTTTCCAGCAAAGGTTACGGCATTTTGTGGGATAACTATTCGGCGACCGGTTTTCGAAATGGCGGACCGCTGTTCAGGCAAATCCCCGCTTCGCGGCTTTTCGGGCCGGACGATTCGCCGGGTGGCTTGAAAGGATACTACTTTACCGATCCAAATTTTGAAAATCTAAAAGCGATCCGGACCGATCCTCTGATCGATTTCAACTGGTGGAGATATCCGCCCATCGAAGGCGTAAGCAGTACGACTTTCTCGGTCAGATGGGAAGGAAAAGTTTTAACTGCCGATGCAGATGGTGAATATATTTTTGCTGTCAATGCCAGCCAGGGTGCCCGTTTATGGATCGACGGAAAATTATTGATCGATGAATGGCTGCATCGGATTCCTGAGGACAAACAGGTAAGTATTAATCTAAAAGCAAATACTAAATACGATATTAAACTCGAACATTATGAGAGAGAAGGTGCTTCTCAAGTGATACTGAAATGGAGTCCGCCTTACAGGGAATCGTCCCTAAAACCTGAAGATATGATGACATGGGAATCCGAGGTTGCCGATGCGATTAAATATTATTTTATTTACGGACCTCAAATGGATGATATCGTTTCATCCTGCAGGGACCTGACCGGCGATGCACCGATGTACGGAAAATGGGCCTATGGTTTCTGGCAGTCCAAGAACAGTTACCGCTCACAGCAGGAGGTTCTTTCCATCGCCGAAAAATACAGGAAGCTGCAGATCCCCATCGACAATATCATCCTGGACGCGGGATATTGGGGCGATTACGGCAAGGGCTCTAATAAATTTGACAAAGAGAGATTTTCCTCGCCCGAATGGATGATCAAAAAGCTCCATGATCAATATCATTGTCACTTTACCATTTCGATCTGGCCCTGTTTCAAGGTGGGTAACGAAAATTATAAAATAATGAAATCGAAAGGCTACCTTCTTGGTTTTAATCCACAGGCGGAGGTTTACGATGCGCATAATGAAAAAGCGGCCGAACTGTACTGGAAGATGCTGGAAGATTCGCTTTTTCAGATGGGCGTGGACGGCTGGTGGATGGACGCGACCGAGCCGGAACACATGAGGGAATACAGGAACGCCCGGCTTTCGATAGGGCCGGCGGTGAAATATTTTAATACCTTCTGCCTGGCGCAGGCAAAACATATTTATCAGGGTCAGCGTGAAGCGACTTCGGATAAGCGGGTATTTATTTTGAATCGATCTTCCTTTGCCGGCCAGCAGCGCTACGCGACCTCTACCTGGTCGGGCGATGTAAAACCGACCTTTGAGGATCTGTATAAACAAATCCCGGCGGGACTGAATTTTTGTCTGACGGGTATTCCTTACTGGACGACCGACATCGGGGCCTATACCGACTGGACGACGAAAATAGATGAATTTCATACCGATCCGAAGTATCGGGAGCTTTTTGTCCGCTGGTTTCAGTATGGAACATTCTGCCCTCTGTTCAGAGTGCACGGCAGGCGATCGGAAACCGAATTGTGGTCATATGGCCAGCAGGCTCAGCGGATACTTACCAATTTCGATCAGTTAAGATACCGTTTAATGCCCTATATTTATTCGGTGGCCTGGATGGTCACCCATGAGGATTACACCATGATGAGAGGACTGATTTTCGACTTCAAAGACGACCCGCAGGTTCGTGACATTGCGGATCAGTTCATGTTCGGTCCTTTTATACTGGTCAATCCGGTAACAAAGTACGAAGCAAGAACAAGAAAATTGTATCTGCCCCGGTCCAAAGGGTGGTATGATTTTTTTACAGGGGAAAAATTAACCGGAGCACAAACGATTGAAGCAACAGCGCCTTTGGACAAAATACCCCTTTATATTAAGGCAGGTTCGATTTTGCCGATGGGGCCGTTTATCCAGTACAGTACTGAGAAACCGGCCGATCCCATCGAACTGAGGATCTACCCGGGAGATGATGGTCGATTTACTCTGTATGAAGACGAAAACGACAATTACAATTATGAGAAAGGGTACTATTGCGAAATACCTTTCGAGTGGGATGACAATCTCCAAATCCTAACGATAGGCAGTCGAAAAGGTCAATTTGAGGGAATGCTGAAAGAGCGTAAATTCCACATTGTCATCGTCAGAGAAGGCCAAGGAAAAGGCGTTGAACAAATCCAGCCGGACCGTATCGTTCATTACGACGGCACCAGACAAGTTGTCGAAACAGGCGAATTATAAATTATTTTTTGAATTTCTTGTAAATATAAAAGCCGCCGTCAATAAAGTGAATGTCACCGGTGACAAAGTCGGCTTTAAGTAAATACATGATTATATCGACAATGGGTTTGGTATGTCCCCATTGCTTAAGAACCGTTTGTTCGATAATGAATTTGCTTTGTTCTTCAGTCTTGTCGGGCGGCGGCAGCATCGGTCCCGGGGCGACGGCGTTGATTCGAAGTCCCGTTCCCTCGTAATCCAGGGCGAGCTTGCGGGTTAAGTGAACCAGATCGCGTTTGGAGAGGGTATAGGGATTGATCTGGCGATTTTCTGCTTTTTGGGCCAGTTGGTCCAGACCAATCTGTTTAATCGCTTCGACCGACGCTTTTACGATGCCGCCGATCTCGCTGTAGGGATCAAGAACATCCCAGTCGACATACAGACAGCTTCGGGCATCGACAAAATTGATAATCGACACATCATTTAAGCTGGTTTCGGATTCTAAAACGGCTAAGATTGAATTGCGTATGGGGATAAAATTGGATTCATAATATTTCCAGTCATTGTCGTTAACACCTTCACCCCGCTTCCATCGTTGCCAGTCTTTTTCCTCGTCGGGATACCATGACGCGATATTGATCAGCGCATCAACTCTGCCGTATTGATCGATCGTCTGTTTGATAAGTTTGTCTGCTTCATCTTTATAACTGATTTCCGCGACCACCCCAATGACATTGTCGCTTCCTTTTGTTTCAATGATTTGTTTGGCGGTTTTCTCGGAGCCTTTTCCTTGACGGTAACTGATAACCACTTTCCAGCCCTGATCGACGAGTGTTTCAGCGACCGGTACCCCTAATCGTCCTATGCCTGCGAATACTGCGACTTTCATATCAACTGTTCTCGAGTAAATTATAAAATTTCAGTTCCATTTCTTCTTTTTGAAGAAAGACGCCTCTGACCGAGCTGGTGGTGGTACAACTGTCCTTTTGTTTGACGCCGCGCATCTGCATGCAGCTATGGTCCCCTTTGACGACGCAAATGACACCCAGGGGATTGATGTGATCGGTA
>CAZNET010000087.1:4494-8850 GCA_964571885.1 uncultured Pirellulales bacterium | reverse complement strand
GACCGTTCCCAGCACTGCAAAATCAAGCGAGCTCGGTATTCCCAGAAGGTTTACGAGATTTCTGAGGATCAAAATCAAAGATGTTCCAATAAGAATACCCGGCACCGAGCCATGACCGCCCCTGAGCGAGCAACCGCCTAATACCGCTGCGGCAATGGCATATAGTTCATAAAAATTGCCGTGAGAGGAAGGGGATACCGAATTGGTGTAAAAAGCCAGAAGAATCGCTGATATTGACGCCAGGAGTGTCGATATAATATAGGCGAAAATAATTACTTTATGTGTCTTAATGCCCGAGTATCTGGAGGCTTCCTCGTTTCTGCCGACAGCGTAAAGATATCTGCCGTAAACGGACTTATGAAGGACGATCCACAGCACAATCGAAATGGCAATCATGATAATGAATGGATTGGGGACAGCAAATGTTTTTCCTGACGTGATCTGTTGGAGTTTTTCGAAACCGATGCAGTAACCGAATCCCTGGGTTTGGTCTCCGGCAATATAGCGGGCAAGCCCTCTGTATAACAGCAGGCCGCATAGCGTCACTATAAATGGCTGAATTTTAACTTTCGTGACTAACAGACCGTGGCATAAACCTATAAAGCTTCCCAGTGCCAATATGGCAAAGACGGCGATCGGCCAGGGCCAGGACCATTGTGTCAGCATAAAGGAAAGTAAAATCCCGAATAAAGAAAAAACGGAGCCGACAGAAAGATCGATTCCTCCGGAAATAATGACAAAACCCACACCAATACTAAAGATGCCGAACATTCCCACAAGCCGGGCATTGTTCTGTAAATTGACAGCACTGAGAAACTGGGGATTGATCATCGATACCGTCAGGCAAAGTACAATTAATACGGTTAAAATGCTTATTTCTCTTCTCATTGTTCAGGCCGATCGCTTTTGTCCTACCGCCAGTGTCATTATTGTTTCTTTCTGTAGCTCCGTTTTGTCAAGGATGCCCTCAATCGTTCCTTCGTGCATCACCGCTGCCTTGTCGCAAACGCCGATGATTTCTTCCATATCTGAACTAATGATGATCACGGTGACACCTTCGTCGGCTAATTTTGCGATAAGACGGTAAATCTCCGATTTAGAGGCTATGTCAATACCCCGGGTTGGTTCGTCAAGAATAATTACCTTGGGGTTGTAACCAAGCCATTTTGCCAGGCATACTTTCTGTTGATTTCCTCCGCTGAGTTTTTTCGTTAATATACGAAGCGAAGATGTTTTAATGTTTAAGTTTCGTACCTGTGTTTTTGTAAAATCATTTTCTTGGCGTTTTTTCAAAAGGCTGAGTTTGGAAAATTTATCGAGAAATGTCAGTGTTATATTTTCAGTGATATTCATCTCGGTGATGAGGCCGTCCGTACGTCGATCTTCGGGAACAAGATATATACCGTATCGAATCGCATCGTTAGGTGATTTTATAGAAATTTCGGTGCCGTTCAAAAGAATCGAACCTTTAATCTTTTTGTCTATACCAAAAATTGCTTTGGCCATCTCCGTTCTTCCGGAACCGCTCAATCCGAAGAAACCAAGAATCTGTCCCTGGTAAGCGGGGAAATTGATTTCGTCCAATGGAAATCTGCTGGTGGATAAACGCCGCACTTCAAGGCCCGGAACGGTTCTGTGGTGAGAACCCGATATGAAAAATTCAGATAAATCACGGTCGATCATTAATTGTATCATTTTGTCATAGGCGATCTCATGTTTTTCAAGTTCGCCGCTGTTTTGTCCGTCTTTTAAGGCAACCACTCTGTCGGCGCAGTCAATCACTTCTGAAAGACGGTGTGTGATGAAAATAATACCGATATTATTACTTTTCAGTTGTTCCATGATGCTGAAAAGATGTTCTGTTTCAGTCAGGTTCAGGCTTGAGGTCGGTTCGTCCATGATCAGGATATTCAAGTTGAGTGAAAGTGCCTTTGCGATTTCCACCATTTGCTGGCGTGCCGGCGACAGTTTGCTGATCGGGGTCTGGGGTGATATATCCAGGCCGATTTTATTTAATAAAAGTTTTGTTTTCCGATGCAGTTCTCTTTTATTGATAAGCTTGAACGAACCTCCGGTTGTTGGTTCCCTTCCAAGAAATATATTTTCCGCTACGGTCATATTATCGAGAATATTAAGTTCCTGATGAATAAATCCGATTCCTAAACGGATCGCAGTGGCTACATCGGGAATTGTTGTAATTTTGCCGTTGATTGTCGTACTGCCTTTATCCGGCGAGATGACACCGCCGAGAATATTCATGAGGGTCGATTTGCCTGCGCCATTTTCACCGATCAACGCAACCGTTTCATCAGAATATAAATTGAAATTAACATGATCAAGCGCTTGAACGCCTGGAAAACTTTTTTGAATCTCACGCATTTCGACAATTGGTTTGCGATGTTGCATCGATTTATTTTTCCAGAAGGGTATTTACTTTTTCGATGAATGGTTCAACATTATTTTTTTTGATAGGGACGGTCGGTATGATAATTGATTTGTCTGGCGGGATTTTAGACAAATCACCTTTAATGATGTCGGCCAATAAATGAATCGACTGGTAGCCGAACTCAAACGGCTGCTGAACCACCGTACCGTAAATAAAACCGTCTTTAATACCGTTTAGTGTCTCTTCGTCTTCATCAAAGCATATAATTTTTACCTTGTTCAGCTTGCCGGCTTCCGTTACCGCTGCGAGTATTGCCGGACCGTTATAATTCCATAAGCCGACACAGCAGGTCAGGTCGGGATATTTCACCAGCGCATCTGAAACATTGGATTTGGCGGCCACCTTATCGTTATTGTCGCTGCGGATATCGATAATTTCAATATCGGTTCCAGCGATCGCCTCTTTGATTCCCTGGGTTCTTTCTTTTGCATTTTGAGTATCGATTTTCCCTACAAAGATCATTATTTTTCCGCCGTTCGGCAAGGCCTCTTTGATCAATTGCCCGGCCTGTCTGCCGGCTGCCACATTGTCCGTACCGATATAGCAAAGGCGTTTGCTGTCCGGGATATCGCTGTCACAGGTGATGACAGCGATCTGTTCGCATAATTTATTGATATAGGGTTTTTGATTAATGGGATCGATGGGTGAGATCGCGATTCCCTTCACGCCTCTGGCCAGCAGATCGTCGATGATTCGGCGTTGCTCAGCGGAGGTGGCATCGCCCACCAGCCTGAAATCGACTTCTGTTTTTTCAAGCTCACGTTCAGCTTTCTCACAGCCTTTTCGCACAAATATCCAGAAATCGGAAGTGGCGTTGGATATCAGAGCGACTTTTGTTTTAGATTGAGAATTTTCCTTCTTGCCGCAGCCGCTGATTAATACAACGGTTAATAAAATAACGATCGTTAATCCATAAGCGGTTTTTTTCATTTTATATCCTTTTACAAAAGATAGCTTGATTTTTATTTAAGGGAACCTCTAAAAAATCATTTTGGCGGAAAAGCGAATCTTTTTGTTTCTGTGCTTCGTCAGGCAAAAGCCACGTTAGCTTCAGCTAAATCTGACGTGCCTTGCTTGACAGAAATCAACCATCTTTACCTTGCCGCTCAGAAGCAATTATTAGAGCTACCCTTAAGATATAAAATAACCATTCTTGATTTAAGCAGGTTAAAAATAAACTATTTTTTTTGAAGTTTATACTCAACACTGTCAACGAGAGCTTTCCAGGACGCTTCGATGATGTTTTCCGATACGCCGACAGTGCCCCAGATCGATTCTTTGTCTCTGGATTCGATAATGACGCGGACCTTGGCGGCCGTTCCTTCCCGGGCGTTGACGACACGTACCTTATAATCGATCAAATGCATATCTTTCAGTTCCGGATAAAAATTTTCAAGCGATTTCCTAAGCGCTGCATCGAGGGCATTGACCGGCCCGTCTCCTTCGCCGACGACATGTTCCGTGATACCATCGACGGTTAATTTGACCGTGGCTTCAGTAACCATTTCTCCATTGGCTCGTTTTTCCACAGAGGTATTGTATTTGACCAGTTCAAATGACGGTTTGAAGTCACCGACAAGTTTTTTCACAAGTAATTCGAAACTTCCTTCAGCGGCTTCAAACTGATAACCTTCATTTTCCAGCTCCTGAACCTTTTTCAGAATATCTTTGGCCAGTTGTTTGTCCTTTATGATTTTTGTTTTTTCCAGTTGAGCCAGGATATTTGATTTTCCACTGAGCTCGGATATCAAAAAGCGTCTTTCGTTTCCGACAAGTTCAGGTTCAATATGCTCGTAGGTTTTTTTATTTTTCCTCAGGGCGTTGACATGCAGTCCGGCTTTATGAGCAAAAGCGCTGCTGCCTACATAAGGCATATTGGCCACTGGTGACAAGTTGGTTATTTCAAAAAT
>CAZNET010000087.1:0-4484 GCA_964571885.1 uncultured Pirellulales bacterium | reverse complement strand
GCGATACCTCCGTGAGGGTCTTTAATTTTTCAGGCTTCAAAACTTCAAAACCGGATTTAAGCATCAGGTCGGGGATAATCGTACAAAGATTGGCATTGCCGCACCTTTCCCCCAGTCCGTTGATGGTTCCTTGAACATGACGAGCGCCGGCATGAACCGCCGCAAGGGTATTGGCGGTCGCACAGTCAGTATCATTATGAGCGTGAATGCCGATTATGTGATGATTGAATTTATCGCAAACGGCTTTTGTGATTTTAAAAATATCATCAGGCAGAAAACCGCCGTTGGTGTCACACAAAACAAGCCTGTCCGCACCGGCATCGGCCGCTGCTTCGAGGACTTTCATCGAATAGTCCGGATTATTTTTATAGGCATCGTAGAAATGTTCTGCGTCAAACAACACTTCCATACCGTGTTTTTTCAGATAAGTGATTGATTCGGCGCAAACTGTCAGATTATCATCAAGCGAACAGCCAAGTACATCTGTCACATGCAGATCCCAGGTTTTGCCGACCAGCGTTGCCGTGGCGGTTTTGCAGGCAATAATGGAATTGAGTGAAACGTCATCTTCAACCTTTGCGTCCGCTCTTCGAGTGCTGCCAAAAGCGGTTAATTTTGAATAATTGAGCCCTTCCCTGGAAATTTCCTCAAAAAATTGTCTTTCTTTGGGATTGGAAGCTGAAAAGCCGCCTTCTATATAATCTAGTCCGAATTCGTCCAGACGTTTCGCGATGGCCAGCTTGTCTTCGAGAGAGAAACTGACCGATTCCGCCTGCATTCCATCGCGAAGAGTTGTGTCATAAATCTCTATTCTATCCATATTTATGCTCTTAAATGAATATCCTGCGTTCAATATAAAAAATGAATTTTATTCTCAAATACTAAAAATGTAAAGAATAAAAAGTTCAGTTCAGAGCAAAGGGCATAATTGACGATTATTTTATAATAAAACCTTATAATGATGTTCGGATTAAAACAGCATTGACCTCGGGTCTTTCGACCGCTATGATAAGCAAAATTAATCCGAAAACGGACTTCGGAGTCAAAAAATGATAGAAAAAATCGGTGCTAATACACTTTCAGGTCTTAACAATACAGGGCGCTTTTTCAAGTTTTTCCTGGAGTCGTTTTATACATCGCTCCATAGCTGCTGCAAGAGTAATACCTATCCTCTTATTTTGGTTCAGATGAATACGATTGGTGTTCGCAGTGTTCCGGTGATTATGATTACCGGTGCGTTTGTAGGAATGACACTGGCTATTCAGGCTTACGACCAATTAGCCGGCATGGGACTTGAAGAGCACCTCGGTGTACTGATCAACATTTCTGTTGTAAAGGAATTAGGGCCTGTTCTTGCGGCGGTGATGCTCGCCGGTCGTGTCGGGGGTGCATTGACCGCTGAATTAGGTACGATGAATGTAACCGAACAAATAGACGCGATTCGAAGTATGGGTACTAATCCGATAAGGTATTTGGTGGCGCCGCGTGTGCTTGCCTGCCTGATACTGACGCCCGCATTGATAATTTTTGCGGACCTGTTGGGTATTTACGGCGGATATATTGTCAGTGTGTTGCATTTAGGTATTAACTCGCAGGCTTATTGGGATTTTAGTGCTCAGGGTGTTGCGCTGTGGGATGTGAATACGGGGGTGATCAAAGGATTTTTCTTCGGAGGCGCGATTGCCGTGATAAGCTGTTATAAAGGATTTAACTGCGGACAGGGTGCTAATGGTGTCGGACGGGCCTGCACTGAAGCATTTGTCGCCAGTTTTATTTCGATTCTGACGCTGAATTTTGCTTTAGCAGTTGTTTTTAAGGCTGTTTATAATACGTTTTGGGTCACGCGAAGCATTGTTTAAGATATTTAATCGATTTAGAGACATGAACAAATGGAAGAGACTTTAACCGAAGTCGTTGAAAACAATAAGACCGCTGAGACGAATTCGCTCATCAGGCTTAAAAATATCACTAAAACGTTTGGTGATAAAGTAGTATTGAACAACCTGAATCTAAATGTTGAAAAGGGTAAAACAACCGTTGTCATCGGTCCGAGCGGGTGTGGAAAAACCGTTCTGATTAAACACATGATCATGCTGATCAGGCCAACTTCGGGTGAGGTCTATTTCAAAGATAAGCGGATTGATAATCTGCCTGAAAATGAATTGTTCAAAGTCAGGACCAATTACGGCTTCCTCTTTCAGGGAGGCGCTTTGTTTGACAGTTTATCGGTTTCGGAAAACATTTTATTTCCGGTAAGACAGCATTACAAAATCACCGATGATAAAGCGGCGGCGGATCTGGTCAAAACAAAACTGGCCATGGTCGGCCTGGACGGATACCAGAATCATTTTCCTTCAAAACTGTCGGGTGGCCAGCAGAAAAGAGTTTCATTGGCAAGAGCCATCGCCCTGAATCCGGAAGTGGTCTTATATGACGAGCCAACCACCGGTCTGGATCCGATCCGTTCCGATATCATTAACGAATTGATTTTGAAACTCAGTTCATCCGTGACTTCTATAGTTGTCACGCATGACATGAACAGTGCTTATAAAATCGCTGATAGAATTATTATGCTTCATTTGGGCAAGATCATCGCTGACGGCGATGCCGAACATATCAAAAACCACCCTCATCCGATGGTTCAGCAGTTTATCAACGGTCAGGTCAGCGAAGACGACCTTGCGGTTCTGAGGATGAGCGGCCATGTAACACAGTCGCAGTTTTTGCCGCAGGATTTCGAGTAACAGGCATTTCTATGAATGAACAAGTCAAGAAAACAGCATCAGAATTATCGCAGATAATTCGCGGAGATGTATTTGCCGATGTGCTTCATCGTGCGGCGTATAGCTGCGACGCAAGCATTTACCAGATCACACCGATATGCGTGGTTGCGCCGCGTAACAGCGAAGATATCGTCTCTATAGTGAATTATGCCGCCGAAAATGCCGTTCCGATAGCGGCTCGGGGGGCCGGCAGTGGCGTTGCCGGTGAATCGCTTTGTAGCGGTATTGTTTTAGACATGATGCGTTATATGAACAATATCTTATCGATCAGTGACGATGGAGGCAGGGTGGTTTGCGAACCGGGCGTAGTGCTGGATGCCTTGAACAGGCATCTGACCAAATATGGCAAAACCATCGGTCCGGATCCTTCAACCGGCAACCGGGCCACGATTGGCGGCTGTACCGCCAATAACGCTACTGGTGCGCATTCACTGAGTTTCGGTTATATGGGGGACTGGATAGAAAGCATCGAGGCTGTTGTTGCAGACGGAAGCCACGTAACCTTGAAAAATAATTTTTCCGCCGATCCGAATACTAATTCCTTTTTAACCGGCCTTTATACAAAATTATTGGATCTCTTGACCGACAAAGGTCCGGTCATTGAGGCGGCTCTGCCGAAAACAGAAAGAAACCGCAGCGGTTACCGTATCGATGATATCTGTCACGGTCAAACGTTAGATCTCGCGAAACTAATGGGCGGATCGGAGGGAACACTGGCATTGTTTGACAGCCTGACACTACGGACGACGAATTTGCCCGTTGCGAAGGGGCTTGTTCAGTATGAATTCATTGATTTTAAGGCAATGGCGCAGGCAGTGCCTCTGATCGTTAACAGCGGCGCTTCCGCCTGCGAATTGATGGACAGCAGTTTGATAGCAATGGCTCGTGAAGCGCTGCCGCAATATCGCGACATCTTACCCGGTGACGTGAAGGCGGTTCTGCTTGTCGAACAAGTCGGAACAGATCAAGACGAGGTGATGGAGAAAATTGAAAATACCTCTTTGGTCGTAAAGAATTTTATGATTCGTAGAAATCTGTTTCTGGATGAGCAACAGCAGGAGAGGCTGTGGAAATCGCGGAAAGATGCCGTACCGCTGTTGTATCGCAAAAAAGGAAGGAAACATCCGATACCGTTTATCGAGGATGTTTCGGTCGATAATACAAAGCTGGATGAATACATCGGGGGGTTGGAGAAGATCGGTAAAAAACATAAGATCGAAATGAGCTATTACGGCCATGCCGGCGACGGCGAGCTGCATATTCGGCCCTATCTTGATTTGAGTGATGCCGGCGATGTAAAAAAAATGCTGGCAGTTGCCGATGAGGTTTTTTCGCTGGCGTGGTCGCTGGGCGGTTCGATCAGCGGCGAACACGCCGACGGGCTTGTCCGGGCTGGATTTATCGAAAAACAATACGGCAGTCAATATTATGAATTGCTTAAAGGTATTAAAAATATTTTCGATCCCAAAGGCATCCTGAATCCGGGTAAGATCATTAACAGTGACGCCGATATCATGGTAAAAAATCTCAAGGCAAGTCATTCTTTTTTGGCTGATCGATTAACAAGCGACCTGGAATTTGAGGAAAACGAGCTTCGCTGGGAACTTGAGCAATGCAACGGATGCGGATTGTGTGTCAGCAAGGAAGCGGACCTCCGTTTATGTCCGGTCTATCGCGGATTGGGCGATGAATTAGGCAGTT
>CAZNET010000086.1:0-9006 GCA_964571885.1 uncultured Pirellulales bacterium | reverse complement strand
ATTTCGTTCGGTTTCTACCGCGGCGATGGTCGTCCTGCCATAATATTTCCAGCTCTGTACTTTGACGTTTTCAAGTAAATATGCCTGACGGCTATCTTGTTTTGCGTTTACGAAATCGCTCCAGAGTTTTCTGATATGACTGCATCCTGTTTTTAAATGTGTATCTTCTTTGAATCTGATAAATAAAGCATTGACACGCTTGACGCCGGTATCCATGCCGCATAGCTGTTGAACATCATCGAACGGCAAAAAAATTCTTTGCCAGTCTTTTGCCAGCCCGGTATTCACTAAGTCACTGTAATAAAACGATTTCGTATTGACCTCTCCGGCTCCTGCTCTGGCCAGAGCGCCTTTGGCTGTTAAAGGCAAAAAGTCAATTTCAAATCGGACGTTTGACAGGGACCTGTTTATGTTATATTCACCGGATTCGTCACGGTCATATAGAATGCCGATTCCGGGTACACAACCGGTCAGATTCGGGTCATAAGCCGGCACAAAAGCTTTCTCGACATCAGTTCGATTGTAATGCAGCCAAGCTCCAAAGCCGGTGACTTTACTGTGAGGGACAGGATAAATCCCGATAATTTCATATGCCATATTGGAGTAAGCGTAATCTGATGAGCCAAGATACATCGTTCCTAAACCATATGTCCTGATCACCGGCGAAACCGCTTCGACGATTCGTTCGTTTTCGAGAATAGTCATAAATTCCTGATAATAACCGAAACCAACGAGTGACCTGCTGCTGACGACACAGTCTCCGATCGAAAGATACGTCTTATTCTTGAAATCTTCATTCAGGCCGGAAAGTACGGTAATGACAACCAGCACCACAAAAACACATAACGCAACAGCCAGGATGGAAAAGTAACTGATGCGTTTTTTCAACAGATACCGAAATGCCAAAATAAATTTATGCATCATTAAATTCTATTCATAACGTAATAATTCAACCGGTTTCATTCGAGCCGCGATGACAGCCGGCAGCAGCGCTCCGATCACCGAACCGACCACCGCGGCGGCAACGATCGGCAGCACCGCCGACCAGTTTACCGTATTCGGTATAAAATTCAAAATATAAGAACTGCTTCGCCATAACTTCAGACCGAAGATAATCGTCATCATTCTTTCGAGCTCGTTGATATTTCGTGTAATGATATAACTGAATAGAACACCTACACCTGAACCAATCATTCCAACACTGGCACCGAAGGCAAGATAGATCGAAACAACAGACAATTGTCCCGTCCCGCAGCTTTTGATGATCGCAATGTCTTTTTGCTTGCTGTCAACGATCATATAGAAAATGCAGAAGATCAACAATATTGATACTGAACAGATCACTGAAAAGATGAGCATCAGAACGGATTTTTGTTTGTTCAGCTCAATAAAATAATTCTGATTGTACATCAGCACATTCGAACGAATCTGGATGTCGGGGCAGTCTCCCGGCGGCAGTTTCAGGTCCTCTCTGCAAAATTCAATGAAGACGGTCCGCAGTTTTTGCTCGACAAGATCGGCGTTTGCGTTGTCCGCCAAACGGATCTTCATGTAACGGGCATGATCGCTTTTCTCTTCTCCATATTGCAATGCCGATACGGTTTCAAACGGTAAAAAGACCGTATTGTCACCATGATATGTATCGGTAAAGGCGATGTCGGAAATCCTGAACGGAATCACTTTTCGCTTCATAGTAGATTTGGGATCGTTGGTATTCTCACTGGAATCTTTTCTGCTGGCGAAGGTGGTCAGGACAACTTGCCTGCCAATCAGTTCGTTTAGCTCCTCCAGGTCATACTGATCTGTTCTTTCATTTGGTTCGGCGACAAGATTGACGCCCAGCCAGCCGCCCGTGACATCATTATAATCGGGAATATCAAAGCAAGCATTGGCATCGAGAATCCCCCGCCGCAACAGCCTGGTCTGGATGGTCTTGAATTTTCTTTCCTTTGCGGGATGGATACCGGTGATCCTCACTTCCCTGACATCGCCGCTTTGAAGACGAAGCAATCCATGCCGCCAGTCAATCGGCGCGGCGGCGGATACTTCCGGAAGCTGTTCGAGACGATCTGATAACAAAGAATAACCGGCAATGCCTTCTCGTGATATGATGATAAAATCACCTGACTCAGCAGCATGATGCTTTTTGATCGCATCGATAAAACCGGTAAAAATGCTGTTAACGCAGATCAATAACGCCACCGACAAGGCGACAGCGAGAATACTGAGTATCACGATCTTTTTCTTACGAAGATAGCGAAGCCATAAGAAAACTTTCAGCATGATTAAATCCGCATCCCTGTCATGTCAAAATACCCTACAAAAATTTATTGATGATCCAGCGGTTTGAGCAGCGGGAACAGGATTACGTCACGGATCGTCGTTACGCCGGTCAGGATCATAACGAGCCGGTCGATACCGATGCCCAGTCCGCCGGCCGGCGGCATACCGTATTTCAGTGCGGTGACAAAATCCTCGTCCATCATTGCCATTGTATCGGTTTGTCCTTTGAGCTGGATTTTGAAATTCTCTTCCTGTACCGCCGGATCGTTCAGTTCGGTATAGGCGTTGGCCAGCTCCATCTTGGCGATGAACAGCTCGAACCGCTCGGCAATGTCGGGATGACCCTTTTTACGCTTGGTCAGGGGACAAAGCCGGGCCGGATAATCCAGCACAAACGTCGGATCGACCAGGCTGTCTTCCACTGTCGCTTCGAACACTTCGTTGATTAGAACGATATCGTCCATGCCAGTGACATCGATATCCAGCGATTTCGCTTTTGCGCGGACCGTATTGATATCATCCATCCTGCATCCTGCGTGACATTCGAACAATTCTGCATAGGTCGCCCGTTCAAAAGGTTTGCTAAAATCGATGCGCATGGCGTCGAATTCGACAATTTTGTTTTCACAGAATTTTTCGACGAGGCTTTTAATGGTCTCTTCTGTCAGGTCCATCATAACATTGTAATCGGCATAGGCCTGGTACAGTTCCATCATTGTAAACTCGGGATTGTGGCGGCGGCTGAGTCCCTCATTCCTGAAATTGCGGTTGATCTCGAAAACTTTTTCCATCCCGCCGACCAGAAGCCGTTTGAGAAACAACTCCGGAGCGATTCTCAGGTACAGATCCAGATCGAGGCTGTTGTGATGGGTAATGAACGGCTTGGCGGCCGCTCCGCCGGCGATGGTCTGCATCATCGGCGTCTCAACCTCGATAAAGCCTTTGTCGTTAAGCAGCGAGCGAATATGATTGATCATCTGCGAACGCGTCTTAAATCGCTGCATGACTTCGGGATTGGCCCACAGATCGACATACCTTTGACGGTAGCGAAGGTCCACATCGGCCAAACCGTGAAATTTTTCCGGCGGCTGAGCGAGGCTCTTACCCAGCAGCGCAAGCTGATCCACCCAGATCGTGATCTCACCGGTCTTGGTCTTACCGAGTTGTCCTTGGGCACCGATAATGTCTCCGAGTTCCAGAAGTTTTGCCAGATTCCATGAGTCGGCCAGAAGCTTTTTGCTCAGCCCCACCTGGATCGTACCCGTCCAGTCGCGAAGCGTGATGAAGATCAGCTTGCCGATATCCCGGAGCAGAACGATCCTGCCGGCGCAATTGGCCCGCTGTGTTTCATCGTCTTCTCTGAAGCGGGCCTTGATACTTTGAGCGGATTCAGCATTATCATATCGCTGGCCGTACGGATCAATCTCGAGATGTCTGATCTGCTCTAATTTTTCCTTACGCTGCTGTTCGAATTTACTTGTTTGTTCCATAAGTTTTATTTTTTCGATAGTGATTTTTTCGAATTGGTTTTCTCGAGAACAACGGGTTTACCTTTTTCGACCAATTGGGCCTTGACGACCAACAGGGCCGCGGCTAACTGAGGATCGGATTCGAGCGTTTCTTCAATGGTATGTTTTTTCGATTCCTTGCCGTTTTCCTCATGATCGGCCCGAACAAGAACATCGTTGTCTCTTCGAACTTCATAAAGCTTCCGCAGTTCGTCGCTTCTCAGCTCGATTTTGACATCCGGCCCCACACCCCAGTCTTCTCGTCCGAGCTTTTCCATCCGATCGCGGCTTTCCACCCGTTGATCGGAAGGCAGGTGATAATACGCCATGGTATATTTCAATTGAGCGCCGCCGCCCGGCAAAGCGGTAATGCCCTGGACCGATCCTTTACCGTGGGTACGTTCGCCAACGAGAATCGCACGATTGTATTTCTCATCCGCCAATGCGCCGGCTACGATCTCCGAAGCGCTGGCTGAACCGGAATTGATCAAAATCACCAATGGAAAATCAGGATGGGTAGCCTCTTCGGTAGCGATTCGGTATTCCGGAAATCCCCATCTTGGCTGGGTCTTGACGACCAGTCCCTTGTCGATAAATTTATCAACGACCTCCACGGCACTGTCCAGCAACCCGCCGGAATTATTTCGCAGATCGAGGATCAAACCATTAAGACCATCTTTTTCCAGTTCTTTAAGCAGCTTTTCGAGATCCCCTGCGGTTCTTTCGTCGAAACCGGTCGGCTGACTGACAATCCTGACCAGCGCGATCTTGTTTTTTTGATCGATAAAACATTTCCAGTCGCCTGAGTTGACTCTCTGCCAGCCGCGAATTGTCGGCACCTTAATACTCGCCCGTGTGATTGTGATCTCTCGGGTTTCCTCGCTGCCCGGACTTCTGACAGTCAGAGTCACATCGGTACCTTCCGGACCGGTAATATGCTTGACCGCGCAATGCAGCGTCATATCCTTTGTCTCAAGTCCGTCAACCGCGGTAATAACGTCTCCGGCATCAAGACCCGAATAAAACGCGGGTGTATCGAGCAAAAGCGAACCGACTGTCAGTTCGCCTTTCTGCTTTGATATTTCAATGCCGATACCCGTGAACTGATTTGTCATATCCCTTTTGAAATCACTGGTTTGTTTTGGCCAGATCATCGTTGTGTGCGGGTCGAGCGAAGCATAGGCGGCCTCGGCATACTGAGCGATCAGTACCTCCTCTGGAATTTTCAACGTCGCCTGATTGATTTTCAGAACATCCTCGAAAACCGTAACAAACTTACCTTTGGTAATTCCCGTCGGAGACTGCTCCACTTCCTGATAAATTGTTTTCAAAGAAGCCAGCCACGCCGCTATTTCAGATTTGAGCTCTTTTTCCTTATTGTCATAAAGGGCTTCACGGACAACAGGGGACAATTTAATCACATCGGCCAGTAATTCACAACGGTTCAGGCACTTGATAGCCATTTGCCGGTAATCGATGATCCTGACATAATTAAAATGCAGAACATCGATCGATCGAGTAAACATATTTTTAGTGATATTTTCATACCGCTCTTTGCTCGTCTCACAGGGACTATCCTGAAAAGACGAAACGATACCGGCCTTTTCGATAAGGCGGTCGCTGTAATCGTCATGCTCTTTATTATCCGGATCGATGGCACTGAGCCAACTGTAACAACTCACATAAGATTCAAGCCATTTTCCTTCAGCTTCATATTGAGCCGCGCGATCTTTCGATTTGTCGATTACCTGCTTTACAAAGGGGTTTTCAAGAAGCTGATTTTGCTGAACTTCATCGGCAAATTCAGAAGCCTTGGCGATTTCCGATAATGCTTTTGTAAGATTATTGGGATCGTTGATGTTATTCGGGTCGTTCGGTTCGTTCTTCAATGTCGCCTGTTCGAATTTTTTCAGTTCTTCGAGTTGTTCCTCGTATTTCTGAAGTCTTGTTTTAACTCGCCTGGTTTGAAGCTGCTGAAATTCATCCAGAACGACCTTAAACTGCCTGGCTTTCTCATTGGGCAGATGGCTGTTGACGATCTTCTCGGCTTCGCCTATATTGCCGCTGTAAAACAGATCGAAAGCCTTTTCAAGTCCTTGTGAAAAAGAGGTTCGGCGAGATTGTGAAGCAGCAGATGTCGTTTTACTATCTGTCGCGGCAAAAACAACTAAAACCTGAAAAACAATTAGACTTACAATAAGACTTACTTTGAGTCTTTTAAAAACATGATTTTTTGAACCAAAAATCAAAAGCAAAACTCCTTACTAAAAGGCATTGATTAATTGATTACCTTTATAAAATAGTAACTTGATCACTTATAAACACTCGGCCGCCTTGCCGGCACAACCTAACACATGCAGTTTATGCTTGACCATATCCCTGATGGCGTCTCTGCCCGGGCCAAGATACTTACGCGGATCGAACTCACCGGGTTTTTCCGAGAAAACCTCGCGAATTTTGGCGGTCAGGGCCATACGCAGATCGGTATCGATATTAACCTTGCAGATCGCCATTTTCGAGGCCTTAGTGATGGCGTCTTCGGGAACCCCCATCGCGTCGGGCATCGCCCCGCCGTATTTATTAATGAGATCTTTGAATTCCTTCAAAACGCTGCTGGAACCATGCATCACCAGCGGGTAACCGGGCTTTAGTTCAGCGATTTTCTCAATGACATCAAAAGCCAGTTTCGGCTCTGATTTGAACTTATAGGCGCCATGGCTGGTGCCGATCGCACAGGCGAGAGAATCACAGCCTGATTTTTCAATGAATTCCACGGCCTGGTCGGGATCGGTTAGATGCTTTGAGACATCGTCGGCACTAACACCGACCACGTCTTCTTCAATTCCCCCAAGCTGCCCGAGTTCCGCCTCGACCACTACACCGTGATCATGGGCGTATTCGACAACCTGTTTGGTGACCTTGATATTTTCCTCAAAGGAATGATGCGAGGCGTCGATCATCACCGAGGTAAAGCCGTCATCAACACACTGCTTACAAGTCTCGAACGTATCGCCGTGGTCGAGGTGCATCGCAATCGGGATATCCGGATTCTCGGCTACCACCACATCGATAATCGCCTTGAGATAGCTCATGGATGCGTATGAACGCGCACCTCTTGAAATCTGGAGGATCAGCGGGGCTTTTTCCTCGGCAATCGCCCAGGCGATGCCCTGCGTGATTTCCATATTGTTGACATTAAAGGCCCCCACGGCGTAACCGTTATTGTAGGCCATTTCAAACATCTTTTTGGTACTGACTAATGCCATACTGCGTCTCCTTGAAAATACGTTAATTCCTAAAATTTGTTTAGTAACCCGATTGTCCTCCAATGCCCATATACCTTCTTTTGCCGAGCGCCAATTCGGGAACGCCCTGAGGCCAGATGCTCAGGACAACCGATTGGCGGTCCAGCGATTGATCGGCACTGAAGCTTAAACTGCAATACATACGATGATATCGGCGGATCAGCGTCAGGTCGCTTCGCAGATTCGTTCCGTAATCCATGTCGAATTGCTGAGAAAAAACCATCGTGTATCTCGGATCCATCAGATACGTTACCGCCAAGGTCAAGGCATTTGTGCCCTTTTCATCGAAAACTTCGACATTTTTGAGGTACCGGCTGCCGATATAGTAGCTGAGATTTGGCCAGCGCATTCGCGAAAAACCGATATCGAACTGCTGAAGACGGCCATTGTACATATCATAATAAGCGTCTGAAAGGATCGCCGCGGTGTCACTGACACGCCAGATGTAATCGGCGGCCGCATAATTGGTTGTCGGCCCCCAGGACTCGATCCTTCTAAGCGAAGTCGGCATCAGGTCGCCGTTGAAGATATCCGGCGCCGACATGACCGACAAGGGCACACCGGGATTGTTCCAAAGATAGCGGTTTGGATATACTTGTTCAGTGGCATTCTGCACCCAGGTCATATCCAGATCCAGCTTCATCCAGTCCACGGTACGCTGTTTTTCGCCTGAGCCTCGTTTCGTCTGAAGCCGCTGGGAAAGACCAAAATTTAACATGTTGCGTTGAGAAACGACCGAATCGCTTTCTTTGTACAAGACGACAGAAAGATCCGGTTCGATTATATGACGAAGCTGATCGAGATCCCACAGATCGGATTCGATATCCGGATAGATCCGCCACAGTGGATTTGGTGAAACACGGATCCCCGCCTCGGCAATCCAGATATTTTCTTCGCCGTAAGCGCCCACATTGCTGCCGTCGACCAGCGACCTTCGAAAACCGCTGCGATCGTCGTGGCCGAATGTCACCGCCCCGAAGGGAACAAGTTTGAACGATGCGGTCTTCATCGGCACATCCAGCTCGGTGCGGTTGTATGCAAATATAAATTGCTGTTCGCTGATTTGTGTGGTATGGCCGTCGCCGATTTTCTGCTGGAATCGTCCCAGGGCCCCGTCGTTATATAAAGTGAACTGATCGTCAAACAGTGACAGACCGGTCAGATGAAACGAACCGCTCGGCATTTCTTCAAGCTCGTCCGCAAAATCATTGATTCGCGCTTTTGCCAGGACCGAAATACCCCAGTTGTCCTCGATGCGTTTCATATGCGCCAGCGTTTCCTGTTCTTTTTCAACATTGAATTCGTTACGGTAATAAGATTCGAGAAACCGTTCATCTGTCAGATAGCTCAACTCCGTCGTCAATTGCCAATCGTAAGGCAGAAAGTGACGGTGGCGGACAGTAAAGCGCCCCCGGGTTTTCTGGTCCGGCACGAGATTTTCCCTTGTTGGGTGCCTGCCCAGGGTATCCTCGCCGTTGTCGTGAATGACGTAGCCCTGCATGGAACCGAAATAATTCTCGCGTTCATAATCAACGGCGGCCCCTGAGCCGAATCCTCTTTCGCCGAAGTAATCAAGCTCCAGCGTACTGTCGGTTCCCTCGGGTTCCTGCAACCCCAGCAGCCTGGAGAGGTGCCACCGCGTCTCCACCGATGTCCCCCAGATATCGTCATGTCCCAGATGAGCACTTTTAATGGGAACATCCGGTCTTTCGAGATTGCTCCGCATAAAAGGCCAGTAAGCCAGGGTATGATCGTAGTATTTTAACGACACATCCTGCATCTGCGCATCGTAACTGCTCTCGGTCACCTGTCCGACCTTCCGATCGATAACCGTTGTATCAGTCACGAGGATTCTCGCGGCGTTGAGCGAAAGCTGAGGGGTATGAAACTCGCTTGTCGTCAGTGTCACG
>CAZNET010000085.1:0-9066 GCA_964571885.1 uncultured Pirellulales bacterium | reverse complement strand
AACCATTGCCATGTAACAGATGTTGAAGGGATATCCCCGACAAAAAACCAGCCGTTGGCGTCGGTTAATGCAATGTATTTGTCCTCCGGCTTTTCTTCTCTGCTTCGTCGATAACGATATCCGATCGCCGCGTCCTTTATCGGGTCGCCTTTTTCATTAACGACATACCCTTCGATCGCTCCGCCCATACTCAGCTCGATCACAGCGGGTTCATTGGCATCGGGGCATATTTCCCTGCTTACCTTCGCGGCGTAACCTTCGGATTTGACGGTGAGGTGTTTGCATTTTTTTCCCATAGATATTATCTCGAATTCGCCATTCGGATCCTCGAAGGCTACCCAGTTTCTGTCGGCCTTGACTTCAAATCGTTTTACGGGCTCCCCGTTATATTTATCAATGACTTTTCCTTTGATTTTAGCAGACTGCAAAAGCGGAATTTCAACGACAATATCCTCACTCGGCGCTTTGACATTTTTAATTACAGTCTCCTCAATGTCATTTCCTCTGAACGTCAGTGTATAAAAGCCCGGCTCCAATCGATTAAGAGAAAATGTATTTCTAAGCTCTCCTTTAACATCTCGCCAAAGATTTGTATGTGCCCATTTTCCCTGTGTTGATCTCGCATCAATACTCACCTGTCTCGGTTTACCGTCACCGATCCACTTGATTTTACCGCTTATCGAGACCAGTGCCTCCGTTGACATTTCCGGAAAGGTCGGTTCAAGCAGTTCGTTTTCCAGCGAAGGAAACTGCCTGTAACCAAGAGACTTAGCTCTCCAGGACTGTTCTGAAGTGGGGACAGATACCATAACATCATATTTTCCGGGCAGTATATGGTGCAATGTGAAATAACCGTTAGCATCTACTTTATAGCTATGAGGCAAAGTATGACTGTGCCACCAGTCGGGATACGCGGAAACTTTCAAATCCGAACCGGGCACACCGTCGAGATATTCGATATAACCATCGACTGAAATGCCTTTTTTCAAGACGATTTCTTTGTATTCAATGATATTTGGATCGGTAAGGATCACCTCCAGCCTGCCGTACGCGTAGTCAGGATAGGTTTCATAGTAGCTCCTGCCGTTTCTTTCGACGAGATCCCCTCTTACACTATGACTTGCTGTTATCAGATAGGGAGTTTCTTCCGGTCTAAAACCACCAAGGACAGCAATTCCATTGGCATCTGTTCTGGTTCTATAAGAACGTCCGATTTCTCTTTTGTCTTTATCGGCGAGAAGCGTATTAATAAACGTAGTATTTGGTATCGGCCGGCCTTGTTCATTTGTGACTTTTACTTTGATCCTGCATGCCTTTTTTAATTCAAAATCCTTGACTGTCTGACTTGCCTTTTCAAGATTCACGATGATTTTATCATGATAATCAAAGCCGACATATTTTTTTGAAAAGATATCAATTCGATACCCGCCGTCTTTTTGTATCTCATCAAAACTGTAAAATCCGTTAGCATCTGTTCTACAGTCGTATCCTCGCCCGGTATCAACAGGTACTATTTGAATTTCCGCATCATCAACCGGCTGCCCCGTTTTTTCGTCGGTGACCAGGCCGCTTAGGACTCCTTTGGGTTTGAATTCAAACGGAATATCATGGATCTCAGTGTTTTGTACATTTGATGCTGATGGAGTTACAGGGGGTGTTTCCTGTCTAATATTTGAAAACTCGGATTTTTTCTCTTTGTTCTGTTTTGCAGTTTCTTTGTCATTTTCCTGCTGTTCTCTTGTTGGCTGGTTTGTGACCGCTGCGGCGGCGATGGTGTTTGGTTCTGTGTTGGGGTTTTGTTTTGCTGCGTTCTTGTATGCGACGATGCCGCCTATGGTGACGGCGACGACGGCGGCTGCGGTGACGATTTTGGCGGTTATGGTGCTGGCCAGAGCTGCGGTGCCGGTTGCGGCTGCTGTGGATGAGGCGGCCGAGGTTCCTGCGGCCGTAATACCAGCCGCTGCTGCGGTGCCGGCGCCTTTGATGGCGATACCCGCAATGCCGGCCACGACCGCCGAGGTAAACGCCTTGCCGGGGCCAGTATCGGCGATGCCTTTTTCGACGATGGCCGCCACTTCGTCTTTGAGCATTTTTCGTCCGCGCGACAGCCGCTGGCGAGCCGCGCTGACAGAGATATCCATCTGCCTGGCGACCTGCTTGACCGAACGCTGCTGACGATAGTACAGAACAAACGGCTCGCGGTATTGCTCGGGGATCTGCATCAGAGCCTGGCGGATGATCGCCTGGCGTTCCTTTTTTATTGCCTGTTCGCTCGGCTTTGACTCGACATCGATATCGCCGTTGGCCTGGAGCGATGCCGCCTTGCTGAGCACATCTGACTGCTGCTTTCTCAGCCACGTGCGGACGATATTTCTGGCGATCGTTGCCAGCCATGCCCTGAAACTGCCCAAATTATCCAGTTTCGACAAATTCCGCCATGCGCTGACAAAGGCCTCCTGCGCCAGTTCTTCGCTTTTGCCGATGTCGCCGGTTGCGCTGTAGGTGATCGCACAGACATATCCCTGGTATTTTCGCACAATCGCCCCGAACGCCGACGTATCGCCGCCGAGGCACGCCCTTAAAAGCTCAATTTCACCGGATTTCCTGTCAAACATTTGTTTATCCCTTCACAGCCATTGTACATTTCTAATTAGATAGACTCAAGAAATATAAAAATGTGACAGAAATTCCGGATTATTTTGATGGGTTTACCGTCGGTGCTGCTGTTTGGCCTGCTGGTAGGCGGCTTCGATGGTGTTGAGGCGTTCGTTGAGCATGTTGACATCGATGTTCAGGTCGGGGTATCGTTGGGCCACGCGGATCAACTGTTTGTAGTCGTCTCGCATGCGGCGGATCATGCTCATCGCTCTGGGTTTGTACCGCTCTGTCTGGAGTTGTTTGAACTGCAGGTCAAGGTCTTTGACCAGTTTCCATGCTCTTTTTTCCGCCCGGTCGTATTCCTTAAGTGCCAGTTCGATGTCTCTGGTAAAGACGACCCGGGCCTCTTTGGCGTCCATGTCCTTCAATAGCTCGGCCCTGCTGTTGGCGATCCGGTCGGCGATCCCCGCTTCGACGGCTTCGACGGCGGTCATCGTCAGCAGGGATCCCTTTTTGCTCCAGGTCCGGACCACCCGCTGGTCAGCAGTGACGTTGACCGGATCGACGAATTTTCTTTTCCCGGCTTTTTCGACCTCGACGACCTCGATATCCTTATCGACCATTGCCCGGGCCAGCATCGCCGAGCGGTTGTTGTTCTCGGCCAGCGCGCCGAGATACGCCCGCCAGGAGGAATTGAACTTTTCTCCGACGACATCGCCGTAAACATCCTTCATATCTTTTGCACCGCTTTGGTCGAAGGTAATCACGGTGGCCGAGCCGATGGTGGCGTTACTGGCCATATAAATTTTATCACAGGCCAGTGCGACACCGGCACCGGCGGAGATGGCACCGCCGAATTCACCGCCGTAAATGTAACCGATCACCGGACAATGCAGCGATTCGCCGATGGCCGTGCAGATTCGTTTTGCCTGGGTTAAGCCGCCGCCGGGCGTGTCGATCTCAAGCAGGATAAACAACGGTCCGCCTCTGACGGCTTTTTGCATGGATTCCTCGAACGCCTCGGTCATGATCTCAAGGGTCATGTCACGGTCGAGCGTAATGACAATAATCAGATTATTTCTTCCCTGCCTGGAATACGTCATCTCCCACTGGGCGGGATTGATCTCGATCATCCCTTTTTCTACGCTTTGGACCACCAGGCTGCCGCTTTCACTGCGCTCGACCGCATAACCGGTCAGTTTTTCCTTCGTGCCGGTATTAACAAACAGGTCCCCGCATCCTACCGCCGACAAGATAAATATCCATACGGTGACATTAAAGCTAAAGGTTTTTCTTTTCATCCTTTTTCTTTTCATCCTCACAAACGTCTTTCTCCTTACGTCCAATTCATCTTTTATTTCTTTCTGTCACCTCGCAGCCTTATTCATGACGCATTGACTCGGCACGTTCCAATCAAGCCGTCCGTCTCATCATTGAGATGTCAAGCTCTGGTTTTGATTATACCTTCATACGCTGTTCGATGCAACACAAAACTGCTTTTTCATACGTTAAGTCAACTTTTGCGCCAGATTTAGAGTCTTGTTCCACAGCCAACACACGTTTTTTCATCAAACGCTGACCGTCCGGAGTGCAGCTGGCGTGTTTTGAATATCAATCAGGCTCGGGCTTTTATATCTCATCCGCATGTTTACCCTTTCTATGCCATCCTAAATATTTACAATTGCACCGCAGACGGATTTTTTATATCATTTATCATCATGAAGAAATGACCTGAAAATATCCTTTCTCTGAAGGAGCCATTAGAATGCGTGAACGATTGACAGCTTTCTTTTTCGTTTCGATCATATTTTTATCCGGTTGCCATTCACAAAAGAATCTGGGTGAAAGTTCATCCGCGCAACCGACGATCATGATTGTGCACGGTGCCTGGGGCGGCTGATGGGCTTTTCGTGAAGTGGAGGATTTGCTTCGAGCCGAGGGATACCGCGTTTATCGTCCGACGCTGACCGGTCAGGGAGAACGCGTTCACCTGGCCAGCAAAGAGGTCGGACTTGAGACGCATATTAACGATGTGGTCAATACGATCCTCTTTGAGGAATTGAATGATATTATTCTTGTCGGGCACAGCTATGGCGGGATGGTGGTCACCGGCGTGGCCGATCGTGTTCCTGAACAAATCGATCATATGATCTATCTCGACGCGATGGTGCCTTATGACGGCGAGAGTGTTATGAACAACGCCACGCGAAAAGCGCCGCCTCATTGGCAACAAAACATTAAAGACGGCTTTATCATTCCTGTTTGGGTCAAACCGGACAAGCAGCCGCCGAAGGATGTTCCTCATCAGTTGAAAACGTTCACCGATGAGATTGAGTTGAAGAATCCCGATCGGCTTAACATTCGCACCGATTACATCCTGACTGTGGAACCAAAAAAGCAGCCGAGCGAAGACGGTTTTTATGCCCATTCGCAAAGAGCGGAGAAATACGGCTGGCCGGTCCATATCCTTCAGGCGAATCATAATCCTCAATGGACCCAACCAAAAGAACTGGTGGATATGCTTGTAAAAATATCGAGACAACCACAATAATATTACAATTAATTAATATCTCAAATGGTTTTATCGAACTTCAAACGAACATTTGATTTGCGAATGAAATTTCACGCGAGTACGGAAGGCCTTAGGCTGTTTTTCTTAAAAACCGGCGACAATCTCATAAGTAAATATATGAGGAAAATGGTTTAATTGACCTGATTTCAGCGTTAAATCTCTTTACAAAAATCCCTAAAAAAACATTGCCGAGCGGGGGAATTTCGTGTAAACTGACGATTTGTAAAAATGGATTGAAACGTAGAGCGTCTAACAAAATGACTTTACATTCAATCGGCTTATTTTTCGATTGGCGGCGTTGTCAGGCTCAAAATCGTCCTCGACGCAGCTTCGGCTATGATTGCGGCGATTGTGCCCTTTCCGCCTTGCCGATCAAAAAACCGCTCGATTTCGGTGTAACAACTCATTTCGTTAGAAGCTCTTAATAGTCGCATCATTTCAATGAGGTTTTGATATGAAAGCAGATTTTAATCGAGCCGCATTAGCTGAGGCGTTGACGCTGTTGTCAACGGTGGTCCCGAACCGCACGCCCAAGCCGATCCTCAAGTGCGTCAAGATCGAGGCCGACAAGGATGTGCACATCAGTGCGACCGATCTCGAAGTCGGCATCAACTTCACCTTCTCGCAGGTCAAGGTCCGGTCCGGCGGCGCCATCGTCGTGCCGTGCGATAAACTGACCTCCATCGTCCGTGAGAGCACCGACGAGACCCTCTCTATCGTCTCCGATAAGGGCATTTGTGAAGTCACCGGCTCTGACAGCCATTTCACCATCTACGGCCAGGAACCGGATCAGTATCCCGCCGTGCCCAGCTTTGACGGCAAAGCCGATATCGAAGTTGAACTGGCGACCCTTCAGGAAGGCATCGAGCAAACCCTCTTCGCCACCGCCAAGGAAAGCACCCGTTACGCTCTCAACGGCGTATTGTGGGAAGCCAAGGGCAAGAAGCTGTCACTGGTTGCCACCGACGGCAGAAGACTGGCAAAAACAAGATTTAGTTTATCTGTAAAGGCCTCTGAAAAAGCCGAACAATCAAAGATCATCGTCCCGAGTAAAACAATGTCACTGCTTGACAAGATCGGCGATTCGGAAAAACAAACTCTCTCGATCAAATTCGAGGACAATAAAATCATGATCAACTGTTCCAATGCGGTCATCACCTCAACCCTTGTTGAGGGCAATTTTCCGAAATACGAAGATATTATTCCAACCGACTATGACAAAAAAGTCAAGCTTTCCACCGAGTCGGCGACCAGCGCGGTCCGTCGGGCGGCGTTATTGACCAGCGAAGAATCTCGCGGCATCAAGCTGTCCTTGAATAAACAAAAACTCGTTTTTTCGGCCCGCGCCCCGGAGTCTGGAGACGCGACCGTCGAAATGCCGATAGAGTACAGTGCCGAGCCGATCGAGATAGGTTTCAATCCTCAGTTTTTGACCGATATGCTTCGTGTCATCCGCGCCGATGAATTCGATCTTGAACTGGGTCAGCCCGATCGTCCCGGCCTGATCAAAGCAGGACAGAATTTTTTATATGTAATCATGCCGATCAATCTCGGCTAATAGATAGATGTATTGAAGTTTCATGGAAGAACACAAACTCAAGTGCGTATGTCAATGGCGAAGGCCTGATCGAAGCAGAACGACTGCCGTTATCTCGGCAGAGATCCGGGAGCTTTTCGAAAGGCACATTGAGCCCAAATATAAACGGAACATGCCATTGATGGATATGCTTGAACGATTATTGCCTGCAGAGCTGAGCAAACACGTTAAGGTAACCAACATTAACAACCAGACGATTTATATCGCTGTGGATAATCCCAGTTACCTGTACGAGTTGAAGCTGTGCCAAGAAGATATCTTAACCTATATACAGAGAAACTGCCCTTCGAGCAGAATAAGGAAGATAAAACTCAGTCTCGGCTAACGCAGGTAAATCGATACGAAATAACACAGTTTTTTTATTTTAGGAGATGATGTAAATTGGCTACGAAAATAAAGAACCATACCTATGACGCCAGTAAGATCAAGATCCTCGGCGGCCTTGATGCCGTTCGCAAGCGCCCCGATATGTATATCGGCGACCGGGGCAGCGGAGGTCTGCATCATCTGGTTTATGAAGTACTGGACAATTCCATTGATGAGGCCCTGGCCGGGCATTGCAATAAAATTCATATTATCATTCGGGCCGACGGAAGCTGTACGGTCGAAGACGACGGCAGAGGCATTCCCGTCGAGCAGCACAAGGACGCCAAGAAAAGCGCCCTTGAGGTCGTCCTGACTACTCTGCATGCCGGCGGCAAGTTCGATCACGACAGCTACAAGGTCTCCGGCGGGCTGCACGGCGTCGGGGTCAGCGTTGTGAACGCTTTGAGTGAATGGCTCGAAGCCGATGTGTACCGCGACGGCTGGCACTATCATTTCGAGTGCGCAAAAGGCAAGGGCAAAGGCTCCGTCAAAAAAATCGCAAAAACTGAAAAACGCGGCACGAAAATATCCTTTATGGCGGACGAAGAAATCTTCGGCGACGCCGAGTTTAATTACGATACACTTCTCAAGCGGATCCGCGAGCTGGCCTATCTCAATGCGGGACTGACGATCACCTTCAAGGATGACCGCAGCAAAAAGAAAGAAAAGTTTTGCTTCGAAGAGGGCATCAAATCATTCGTCAAACACCTCAATGAAGGAAAGGACACTCTGCATAAAGATGTCATCTTTTTCGCCAAAGAGGACGATGAGGCCAAGCTCAGTTGCGAGATTGCCCTGCAATATTGTAATTCCTATAACGAGAATGTGCTTGTTTTTGCTAACAACATTCGCAATATTGACGGGGGGACGCACTTGTCGGGATTCCGCACGGCATTGACGCGAACGATGAATTATTATGCGAAGAACAACAATCTGCTCAAAAGCGGACAGTCTCCAAGCGGTGACGATCTGCGTGAAGGATTAACGGCGGTGGTGGCGGTCAAGCTGGCCGATCCGCACTTCGAAGCGCAGACCAAGGTTCGTCTGACCAATCCGGAAGTCGGCAGTTTTGTCGAGACGACGGTAAACGAGCAGCTCAGTAATTTCCTCGAAGAGCACCCGGCCGATTCCAAGCGTATCCTTAACAAGGCGCTGCAGGCCGCGGCGGCCAGGATCGCGGCACGCAAGGCGCGCGAGCTGACCCGTCGAAAAGGTGCTCTGGGATCGACAAATCTGCCGGGCAAACTGTGGGACTGTGCGAGCAAGGAAAAATCCGCCACCGAAATATTTATCGTCGAGGGCGACTCAGCGGGCGGCTCTGCTAAATCGGGCAGGGACAGGAATATTCAGGCGATCCTGCCGCTCAAAGGTAAGATCCTCAATGTCGAAAAAGCACGTGTCGATAAGATGCTCGGCCATGAAGAGATTCGCACAATCATCAGTGCATTGGGCACGGGGATCGGCACGGATGATTTCAATATCGAGAAATGCCGGTACGGCAAGGTGATTTTGATGACCGACGCTGACGTTGACGGCGCGCATATCCGCACGCTGCTGCTGACGTTTCTGTTCAGGCAGATGCCGGATCTGTTCAATCACGAAATGGTCTATATCGCTCAACCGCCCTTGTATGAGGTGCGGGTCAAGGGACAAAGAAAATCCGAATATATACTCACGGAAAATCATATGCGGCGTAAGATGGTCAACCGCGGACTTGAAGGGACTGAGCTCGAGATCGCGGCGGCACGCAAGAACGCCAAACCTGCAAAGGTCACCGGTGATCAGCTTACCGCGCTGATCCGGCTGTTGTCGGATGCCGAGCGGACAGCGTCAGTACTGCAGCGACGGGGGATCGAATTCGAGAAATTCCTCGAGCAGCATTATAACGCCAAGCCGCTGCCGATCTATCGGATCGTCGTCAACGGACAGGAGG
>CAZNET010000084.1:0-9068 GCA_964571885.1 uncultured Pirellulales bacterium | reverse complement strand
TACCTGTTTTACTAATACGATGTAATTACTCATATAAAAGCCTTCATATTGATATGTTTTTACACTAACATTTCCTAACCCTTCTCTATTATCACAAAAAACACTTACCCTGAATACAATTACACAGCTTAATTTTTGACTTATTCTGCTGCTGTTTTATGCTGTCTTGCTTATCTAACGAGTGATAGACAAGGAAAACCAGTAATTTATATTTTTTCTGCCCTTCTGTCAATTCGAATTAAAAGAATTTGCTTTTTTCCATTACTATCCTGCTTAACCTGATTTGACTGAAAAATTACAAAAATATATTGTTGCAAAGTATTCCATTTTCCGTTAATTATATTCTATTATTGCTATTACTTTTTATTGAGGTGATTTATGGCAGACTTACAGGCATTAGCAGATGCAATTATTAAAGGTGACCAGAATACCGCGGTTGAGATTACCAAAACAGCACTCGATGAGGGAACCGCCCCCAAAACCGTTCTCGATGAAGGACTGATCGCCGGGATGGATGTTGTCGGTGAGCGCTTCAAGAAAAATGAAGTTTACATCCCGGAAGTATTGATCTCAGCCAGAGCGATGAAAACGGCAATGACTATTCTGGAACCGGAACTGGCAAAAGCAGGTGTCGATCCCATCGGCAAATTTGTTATCGGAACCGTTCAGGGTGATCTTCACGATATCGGCAAAAATCTGGTTGCGATGATGCTCAAAGGTGCCGGTTTTGAAGTGATCGATCTGGGTGTCGATGTAAAACCTGAAAAATTTGTTGAAGAGGCAAAATCAACCGGCGCTCATCTGGTGGGTTTAAGCGCATTACTGACGACGACAATGCCGGCGATGGAAAAAACGATCAAAGCCCTGAAAGGCGCTGGTTTATCAGCAAAAGTGATGATCGGGGGCGCGCCGGTCACTCAGGCGTTTGCAGATAAAATCAACGCCGACGGCTATTCCGCAGATGCCGCTACAGCAGTTGATATCGCTAAAACCCTTGTAGCTTAAACAGAAAAACACAAAGAAAAAATCAGCCTTTTGTTTTTTAAGGCTGATTTTTTTTGCCGATTGTGTTAAAATAGACACTTGGTAGTCAAGACATGTTTGCTGAATTGGCTTTTGGTCGTTTGAATGCGTAAAATCAAAAATACAAATATCGACAGCCTGCTGATGCAGTTGAAGTTTACCCCGCAGAATAAACGCAAAGAACAACTGAAGGGCGCTGAAGAACTCTACAACATTCTTGACGAAGAAAAGGGGTATCCTTTCGATTTCATCTGTTATAAAATTACGGGTTTGCATTTAAAGAGCCCTGTGGATCAGCCGCCGATCAGAGGAAGCGATTTGGCAGAAGATTTGAAACTCTTTATTTTAAAACTCAGCGGTCAGGTGGCACAGCATGTTAACGAACTTGACGAGAACGTCTATACCATTCAAACGCTGGCGAAAGATTACAATGTATCCGAGAAAACAATCAGCCGATGGAGAAATCGAAATTTACTTGCGAAAAAATATATCTTTGAAAACGGCACGAAACGAATCGGCTTTTCACAAACGGCTGTCGATAAATTCCTGGAAAGCAATGCTGACCTGGTCGAAAAATCCAAGGACTTCAAACGACTGAGCAACAAGGAGAAAAAACACATTATCACCCTGGCCAAATCACTGACAACGAAGTCAAATTTGTCACGTCATCAGGTGATAAAAAAAATCCGCACAGAAACCGGCAAGGCGCATGAAACCATTCGGTATATTCTTTTAAATCATACTGAGAATAACTCAGCCAAAAAAATCATCTCACCGCGTTCACCGATCAAACCTCATCAGGCCAGGGAACTTTTTCAATATTATAAACAAGGTCACCGTATTCGTGAACTCATGAAGATGTTTAACCGCAGCAGAAGTTCCATTCACCGAATCATTAAAATTCAGCGTGCCAAAGAAATCCTTGCGGAAAAGATAGAATTCATTCCCAGCGATGAGTTTTTGAAGGATAACGCAGAGACCAAAATATTGAAAAAACCGCTATCGATATCCAAAATTTTCAATACGGCCACGCCTGTTGTCAGCCTGGATACCAAAACACTTCAGATTTATCTTAACAAAATCCAAAACGCCTCTAACATTAATCGCGAGCAGGAAATCGAACTGTTCCGCAGATATAATTATCTGAAGTATCTTGCGGCGATCCTGCGGGCGGGGATGTATCCGTCGAAAGTGAAAAGTCCGAGATTGAAAAAAATCGAGACGTATCTCAAAGAAGCGGACCTGATCAAAAATTATCTAATTGAGTCCTATCTGAAACTGGTTGTCAATATCGCCAAGCGACACATTTCCAGCGGAGGGAATCTACTGGATTTGATCAGCGAAGGCAACATCGCTTTGATGCGGGCGGTTGAGAAATTCGACTATACCAAACAGGTCCGATTTAACACCTATGCCTCCTGGGTCATCGCCAAGGACTTCGCGCATGTGATGCCGGGCAAGAGCAGAGAAAAAACAGCTTCCGAAAACCTTCACCATGTCCACAAAGACCTGCGGATAACGGATGCGATCGATTTTAACGCATTGGAAAAAGCGCATAAAAATCTCGTAAAGGTCATTAAGGATAACCTGAACGACAAGGAGCAGTATGTGATCCTGCACCACTTCGGCCTGGCCAGCACGTCGATCAAAAAGCAGATCAAAACCTTAAAGCAGATCGGCGAGGACCTGAACTTGACCAAGGAACGCATCCGCCAGATCGAGCTGCAGGCCCTGCAGAAACTGAGACAGTCACTGAGCCCGGAACAATTTGAACTTTTAACCGGGTAAGGTGTTATTGCGCGGTCACCGGTCCGAGTTTATGTCCTGCAGCAACGCAGAAAAGACGTTTCATGTCATCGGTGTTTATGTGCGAGGCCACAATCTCACCGAGATAGATAAAGTGGTCGCCGGCATCGGTCTTACTGATTAGTTCGCATTCGAAATTGGCAACGGCGTCACTTAAAAGAAGCGAATTGATCACCGCGGCAGGTTCGATTTTGGACTGCATCTTTTTAAATTTATCGATATTTCGGCCTGAATTTTTGCCGTAAAACAACGTTGTATCTGCCATATCAGAATTAGGATAACTGACCGTGAAACATTTCGAATGATCGATACATTCGACCGAATAATGCTTTTTCGCAATGGCAACAGCCATCATCGGCGGTTTGCCCGAAGCGAACATCGCCCAGCAGAGCGTGATTGGATTGGCCCTGCCGTCGGCATCTTTGGCGATGACGATCACGACCTGTTCGGGATATTTTTTATTCTTGGCTTCGCTGAAATCAACTTGTTTTTGCATTGCTATAACTCCACACCAAATTCGAACGAATCTTATTTATTTGATAAAGTTGTTAATATTTTCGATAAACATATCGAAGGTTACTTGTATCTCGTCAACCAATGGAACTAACCTTTCTTTATCGAGATCGAATGAGTAAGCATGACTGAAAAAATGACGAAACGCAAGATATTTTCTAAGCTCCCGTGACGTCTTTTCCTGAATTATTTTTTTCTGAGATGACATATTAATTAAGTCACTATGCCAAGTTGAACTTTGTTTTATTTCAATTCCCTCAAAGATCGTTATCTGTTTAAGGATATTCTCAATACCATTATAAAAATTATGCAGGCAAGCTCCAACACCCGCTAATTCCAGGCGCGATAATCCATGTAATGAATTTGAGTCTGGAATTTCCTTAAGAACTTTCTGGATATTTTCTACTTCCGCTTCGATCATTTCCCTTAAATCAGCCATAGACTACTATCCCCTCATTCAAAATCATTCTGTTAAATTTACTGTCTTTCGAGAGATCCACCAGGTCCACCGGTTTTGACAGGCTGAAAATCAAATCCCCATAAAAACTGAAAAATTTATCACTCGCGATACCTTCTACTCCAAGGTCTATATCTTCTGCCTGCCGGTCGTTTATTGCACTGCTTCCGAAAAGCAGCATTCGTTTAACACCATATTTCGAACCTAATTGCTGGATCGCCAATTTATCTTTTTCGTCAATCATCATGAATCTCCATTTAATAACAAGTCAATTAACTATTTGACCGCCATTAACATTGATATTATATTACTTTGGTGTTCTTTTACAAGAAAAAGCCGGAAAGGATTTTCTATGGAAATAGCATTATTATCAATCGTTGTTGTCGCGGCTGGTTTTGTCGGGACGCTGACCGGTTTCGGCACATCAACGATCATGGTGCCGGTGATGCTGCTGTATTACCCTATGCCGCAGACTCTGCTGTTTGTCGGCATCATTCACTGGTTCGGCGATATCTGGAAGATCGTCTTTTTCAAAAAGGGATTTGATTTCAAGCTCATTTTATGTTTCGGCATCCCCGGTATTGCGGCCAGTTATCTCGGGGCTTTTCTGGTATTCGAGATCAACACGGCTCTGCTGTCCCGCCTTTTGGGGGGATTTCTTATCCTTTATGTCGTTTATATTTACCTGAAACCTTCCTTTAAGATAAAGGAAAATCCCGTCACAGCCGTGATCGGCGGAACCGGTTCCGGTTTTTTGGCGGGCATTTTCGGGATGGGGGGTGCCGTTCGAGGATTGTTCCTCTCAGCATTCAATCTGCCAAAAGAAACCTATATCGCCACCGCCGGCGCAATAGCGCTGTTTATCGATACCACGAGAAATATAACTTATTATAAGCAGGGCAGCCGATTGGAAACTTTGCTTTTCTGGGGAATGCTGTTATTTATCCCGACATCGTTTGTCGGAGCGAAACTGGCGAAAATGGTGGTAAATAAAATACCGCAGAAATATTTCAGGATCGTCGTCGTGACGTTTCTGTTTCTGATCGGTTTGAAATTATTGATATTTCCAAAATAAGGAGAAAAAATGAGTACGATCGGTTTTATCGGAGCGGGCAATATGGCCCAGGCCTTGATCAAGGGAATTACCAAAGCGAACGTCTTCAAGGCTGAAAATGTTTTTATCAGCGATATTAAAAAAGAACGACTTGACCTGCTCAAAAAAGAATACGGCGTAACCGTCGCTGAATCAAATATGCAATTGGCGGGCGAAGCAGATACATTGATTTTGAGTGTCAAGCCTCAGAATTTCTCCGATGTATTGAATGAAATAAAAGACGCTGTGAATTCCAATATACGTATCGTTTCAATCGCAGCAGGGATCAAGATCTCGAATATATCCGATATCTTAGGTGACTTAGCGATCATCCGTGTGATGCCCAATACTCCGGCACTAATCGGTGAAGGGGCCAGCGCCTTATGTGCCAATGAAAAAGCAAAACCGATGCTCGAGGATGCCATGAAGATCTTTTCCGCGGTCGGCAAAGCGGTTGTGGTTGACGATGAAGATTTGATGGATGCGGTGACAGCCGTATCAGGCTCGGGCCCTGCTTATTACTTTATGCTGATGGAAGAAATGGTAAAAGCGGCCGTGTCACTGGGTCTGAAGGAAGAAATTGCTACCGATCTGGTCCTGCAGACCGCCAAAGGGGCGAGTTTGTTGGCAACTCAATCGCCCGACAGCCCCGCTGAACTTCGCAGGAAAGTTACCTCCCCGGGCGGTACGACCGAAGCGGCCCTGAAAATATTTTCGGAAAACAATATCAGTGATATTATCACCAAAGCTATTACCCGCGCCCGAGACAGAGGAAGGGAATTGTCAAAATAAACGTGTTTCTCATACCCGCGTAATCGGGTATCCAGGAAAACTCAATAAGTTGAAGATTCCCGTCAGCGCGGGAATGCAACTCAAGTAAAACAATCATTCAACGATGATCGCTTCGACGGGGCATTCGTCGGCGGCCTGCTGTGCGGCGTCCTGGTGCTCAGCGGGAACCTCATCGACGATCACCTGAGCGATCTCGTCGCCCATCTCGAAAACCTCCGGACAGGTATCCACACACAAGCCGCATGCGGTGCACGTATCTTCGATTCTGACTTTCATAGTATATCTCCTTTATAATCTATTTCTATCGTCAAGCTAAAATGTAGCAATACGGCTAAAAAAGTCAATTTCAAAATTTAGTGGAAATCATTTTTTTCTTTGTTATACTAAGCGAAAAGTAAAGAAATACCGGCGATCAAGATTTAATCGATGCATTACGGCCGGGTCCCATGCAGGCGAGGTCCGTGAACCTGGTCAGGCGGGGAACCGAGCAGCCATAAGCGGTAACCTTGTGGTGTATGGTAAACCCGGCCGCCTTTTTTAAATGATGATCGATTAATTCATATTGATTATTTGTGGAAAGTGCTAATTTTTATTTATGAGTGGCGAAGAACTTAAAATCCGAACCGCTGATTTTGTTCATCGATGCGTTAAGCTAAGTTTAAGTTTGCCGAATAATATATCAGACAGCCACATCAGTAAACAGTTAATAAGATGCTCACCATTGGTTGCGGCAAATTACAGGGGGGCTTGTCTGTCGCAATCGAAACAGGATTTTGCCCATAAGCTGAGTAGTTGTATTGAAGAGGCGGATGAAGCCTGCTTTGGATGGAATTCATTGTTAAGGAAAGCTTAGTAGATGAAAAGAGCATAGTATCGCTTTTAAATGAAGGAAAAGAATTAACCGCTATTTTTATAGCTTTAAGAAAAACGGTAAAAAAACAGAGATTCCGAATATGTTTAAGAAAAAGGTTCGAATTTATTAATAACTAATCAATTATATGTCTTATACAGTACTTGCTCGAAAATATCGTTCTCAGGCTTTTGACGATGTCATTGGTCAGGAAGCTATCAGCCAGACGTTGAAAAACGCGATTAAGAAGGACCGGGTTGCCCATGCTTATCTGTTCACCGGCACGCGCGGCGTCGGCAAAACGACCATGGCGCGGATCCTTGCCAAGTCGCTGAATTGTCACAAATCCGACGGCCCGACCGCTGAGCCGTGCTGCAAATGCGAAAGTTGTGTCAACATTAACACCGGCGAGGATATGGACGTCATCGAGATCGACGGCGCCTCCAACAACAGCGTCGATGATATCCGCGAACTCAGGGAAAACGCGATCTATACCCCCGCACGGTCACGCTTTAAGATCTACATCATTGACGAAGTTCACATGCTCAGCAACTCGGCCTTCAATGCCCTGTTGAAAACGCTGGAAGAACCGCCCGAGCATGTTAAATTCATCTTCGCCACGACCGAACCCAATAAGGTCATCAGCACCATTCAGTCACGTTGTCAGCGGTTTGACTTTAACAATATCAGCCCGACCGATATCGCCGAGCAGCTCAAAACAATCCTTAAGAAGGAGAAGATCAAATTCAAAAACGATATCATTTTGCCTTTGGCGAAAATGGCCAATGGTTCCATGCGTGACGGCCTGAGTCTGCTTGACAGACTGATCAGTACCGGCACCGAACCGTTGAGTCTTGAACTGCTTGAAGAATTTCTCGGCTGTCCCAATAAGGAAAAAATCTTTGCTCTGACCGCAGCGATCGCCGACAGTGACGCCCCGGCAACACTTGAAACGATCGAGGATCTGATCACTACCGGCCTGAGTGAACCGCTGATCGTTGACGCGATGGTTGAGATGATGCGGGATCTGATGATCGCCAAATCCGCCGGCACCGACAGCGAACTACTGATTCTCAACAAGGACCAGAAGAAGCAACTAGCCGAACTGGCCGAGAAATTCGATATCGCGGCGATCGTCTATAATATCACCACACTGGAAAAGCTCCGATGGGCGGTCAAAAACTCAGACACCCCCCGGGCCCTTCTGGAAGCGGCATTTGTCAGGCTGACTTTGAGCGAACATTTCATCAATGTCGATTCGCTGCTGGATAATCTTCAGGACTCTCCGCAGACGGCCTTAAAAAAAAAGAACATAAAAAATAGCTCCAAATCGAGTACTGTCGATAGACAACCTGTCTCTGAGGGACAATCCGAATCTTTCACCGCCGAAAATATCGGTTCGTTAAAAGGTCAATGGAAACAAATCCTCAAAACGATCACGGAAAAGCTCGGCAAAGGCACCGCGGGTATATTATCGATGGCCGAACCCAGGCAATTACAAAATGATGTACTAACTCTTTCTTTTCCGGACTCGGCGGCTCATTCGATGCACATGTGCCAGAGCAATGGCAGGAAGGAACAGATCGAAGAGGCCCTCGGTGATATTCTCGGCAATCCCGTAAAACTGAAACTCGCAAGAAGCTCCGGGGAAAAAACAAAGGCCCAGATCAAAAAGGAAAAATCCGCGAGCGAAAAGAGGAACGAACTGCTTAACGATCCGGCGGTAAGAACCGTACTGATGGAACTGGACGCAACCGTAACTTCGATCGAAGAAATCGAAAAATAGAAAAATCCTTCCCAAATACCACTTTTAGGTCAATCGAACCACTCGTCGTTTGGATCGAAGGCGGGGATCGGGATATTGACGATCCTCATTTTACCGACCGCTCGGTGCCGGCAGCCGGGCCTGATGAAAATAGCGGTCATGGGTTTTACCGCAACCATTTCACCGTCGAGTTCCATATGACCTTGCCCTTCGAGGATGAGGTATATCTCGGTCAGTTTTTTGTGGTAATGGACCTTCGAGTCTTCGGTAATATCGACCATATGCATGGTGGCGATTTCGTTATCCTCAGAAACAAATGCCCTGCGGGACTGCCCGCAGGGACATTTGACTGATTCGATCTCGTCAAGCTGGGCGATCATGTAATTGGCCATGATTACCTCTTAACGATCATTTGTTTG
Organism: uncultured Pirellulales bacterium; assembly: GCA_964571885.1. Taxonomy (GTDB): domain Bacteria; phylum Planctomycetota; class Phycisphaerae; order Sedimentisphaerales; family Anaerobacaceae; genus CAZNET01. The sequence continues at coordinate 350 of CAZNET010000084.1, read as the reverse complement.
TAGCTGTCTTCGCCGCCGTTGATCAGATGGATCAGCGGCTGGGCCCGGTCAACGCCTTCGACGAATTTCGGACGGGCCGCCCACGGTGTCACGGAGAGCACACCGGTCAGGTCCATCCAGTACTGCAGTCTTGCGACCGGCAGATTCCAGGTCATATGGAAGTGATTGGCCGGCGGATACTGCTTGTATTCTGTCATGGTCGCGTATTTCGGTACGACGAACGTATGCGGCCAGGTCGGGGTTGTCAGATCGCACATCGCCTGGCCGAGTTGTTCCGGTACGCTTGTGGTATGGGCCTCGTCCCAGATGAGGCTGAACAAGCCCGATGTCGAGCTGTAGGCCATCCGGGC
>CAZNET010000083.1:0-9072 GCA_964571885.1 uncultured Pirellulales bacterium | reverse complement strand
AAATCGCCGAGTTGATCACTGATCAAGTGATTTTCAACATCATCAGCGAGAAATTCAAACCAAAACTTGGATATTTGCGTTAAAACGATTCCTTTCTTGGGAATACCGTTTTTCATCACGACATCAAAAGCGCTGATTCTATCCGTCGCAACGATCAAAAGTTTATCGCCCAGATCGTAAATATCGCGTACTTTTCCCCGAATCGGGTCCTGTTCGGTAACTTTTGTTTCCAATACAGCTTTAGTCATCATCATTCCTTTCAATTAATTTCGGCACCATTCTATGGATTGGTGATTTGAAGGTCAAGGATTGATCGAAAAGTTTTACCGATTGTTGATTCTGGATTCAAGATAATTGGTGATATGGATTTTCAGTTTTTCCATTTCTGCGTTTTCAGGCAAATAATCAAACATCTGTTCCAGCAGATTCCTTTGTTTTAGACGTTTTAAGGTTGGAATAAAATTGATATCAAAGACCCAACCCAACTGCAGGATCTTCGCGTCGTTCCATGTTTTTATCCTGCTGTGGTCGATCTTCTTTCCGGCTAAAACACCTGCCAACACTTCGGGGCTGTACCAGGGCTCGTCCGGCAGTTCGATTTCCAATTTAAAACCGTCAGGATCTTCATTGTATTTTTTGTAATAACTGACAACCACATGATAAATATCAAGCTTGTCGGCGTCCCGGATCAGTTGAGCGTAAAGCAGCCGTTCGTCTGTGATTTCCGCCGGGATTTCTTTTTCGCCATGGTAGCGAACCGCGGTTTCGATATAATCCCTTTCCCGCTCATCTAAAGAATTTAATATGCCTTCTTCTTTTATAATTTCAACACCAAGAACACTGTGGTTAATACTACGCGGATCGTTGTAGGTGCGGTAAACGTGAAACTACTTAAAACGCCCCACGTCATGCAGCAGCGCGATTACATAAGCGATGCGTTTCTGGTTTTCATCGAGGCCGAGCCGATCCGTGATATGATTCATTTCCGCGCACGTGCGGTAGCTGTGCTTTTCCTTGAGCTTGATATTGGCGTCCACATATTCGTCGTCGCTGTAAAAGGCTGCGGCATAGGTCTTGAACCATTGCTTCATATTTTCAACAAACCCTGCATCCATGATAAATTCCTGAAAAATCCAAATTAAAACTTGAGTTTATACCATCTTTGAATAAAAATTACCACTATTAGTATTCACTATTCGGATAATTCGATGAAAGGAATAGAAATGCCGAGTATTAAGGATGTTATTGTCAAGCAGCCGTCGGATGAGGAGCGGCAGAATTGTCAGTCGTGGCCGATCTGGCAGTGTGAGCCGAGCACGTTCGACTGGGAATATACGGAAAAAGAAACCTGTCTGCTGCTCGAAGGCAAGGTCACCGTCACCGACGGCAGCGATTCGGTGAGCTTTCAGGCAGGTGATATGGTGATCTTCCCGCAGGACTTGTCCTGCACCTGGCAGGTATCGGAAGCGGTCAAAAAACACTATACCTTTGGATAAAATCAATATTCTTCTTCGAAGGTTTTTTCTGTGATAAAGCCGTCGTCGTCTTCGGCTTCCGGCAGGACCGGGTAGAGGTTGAAAACAATATCGCTTAGATCGACCGTCTGGCCGGGCTCAATCAGTTCCGTTGTGACACAGGAATCTTTTTGCCTGCCGAGACACACTTCCACCGCCAGGCCCGGCGGAACATCGAAACTAAATTCCCCTTCACCATCCGTTCTGCCGCCGGTAATATCAAAACGTTTTTCTTCGGCTATAAATCTGCTCTCCCACATCAGGCCCGCTATAGGTTGGCCGTCCTGATCAATAACGCTCGCCGAAATCTGCGACATCGGTTCAAGAACGACTTCAACTTCATTGATATCATCCGTGCCATCCCAGGTAAAGACTTTTGCCAGACCAAACCGATCATTAGTAGCCTTGAAGAGATATACTTCACCTGCTTGGCCGAACGGTTTTTGTATTTCAAATTCACCGGCTTCATTAGCGAAACCCGTCTCTTCGTCAACTTCAATTTTACCTTCTACCGCCAGTCCGTCTGTATCTAACAGCACACCATAAATAACAGGCCTGGCATTGACGCGCAGCAGCACAGCATTTTCCTGATCCGGCCTGACAGAAAAGGCCTGTTCATATTCCGCATATTCCCCCTGCCGCCAGTGACCTTTTGTAACAACAGCTTTATAATCGCCGACCGGCAACGACAGTTTCACACTGCCTCGCCCGTCCGTCCGCACACGCATTTGATGGCTTTGATCTCCCGAAGCGATATTTAGTATGGCATGGCGAATCCCCTGGTTTGTTTGACTGTCAATCACTTCAATCCAGACAGGCGGTCCCGATACCTTTATCAGTTCAATCAGAACCCGTGAACCGGCTGAAATTTCAACACCCTGAACCGGGCGAAAGAGAACATCATTCGCGTCGTTTTGCCGTATCGTTTCATTCCATACAGACACAGTATAAGTACCGGGCGAAAGACCTATGATTTCAAATTCACCATTGTCATCTGTTACGCCCCACAAATCGACATCATCTTTTCTTGCCCGCACGGCAATACCCGATTGCTGATAAGATTCAGAACCATCCATTAAACGCCCGATGATAACGCCGCCCGGACGCAGCGAAAAAACCAGATCCTGTTGACCGGCCAGTACCGAATATTCTTGATTGGTTTGATCTTTTGTCGAATACATCGCATAGCCGGGTTTGAAGATATCAATCCTCGCCGTCGCATCTTCAAAAACCGCATCAAAAACAAACGCACCGTTCAAGTTCGTATAGGTTACTAAATGACTGGCCCCCAGGTCCGTATAATCAACACCCCCGCGATAACGGGTGGTCCGCTTCAAATAGATAATCACTTCCGCATCATTGATCGGATTACCCTGTTTGTCGATAACCTGACCTGCGATAATATTTGCCGGTGTCATCAACACAATTGCTTCACTGGCGGTACTTGCTTTTCGCCAATCCACCCAGCTATTGGCATAATCGGGATGCTCGAAAATAATTTCACGAAGAATATTCCAGTCTTTTTCAGGCGACAACTCAGAAACCTCCAGCGAAAATATTCCGTTGCGATCCGTCATGGTTTGGGTTTCGACTTTTAACAATCGTCTTGGAGTATCATAAAAAAGATCACTGTGAACGGTTACGCCCTCAATGGGAACGCCGTTTACATCTTCGACGATACCAGAGATGATGATTCGTCCGGCCTGCGAAGCCTGTCGTTCCTGTAGAGTTTTTTGTTTATCCAGACGCGCCTTAAGAGCCGCAACCGCTATCGAAAACAAACTGTCCTGACGGCCGGCATATTGCTCGCTTAAATCCTCCAGAACCGTCAGCGTATTGGCATCACCGAGCCGAACAACATAAATAACAGCGGAAAACTTATTTTCAATCTTACCTTTTTCTAATATGTTGATCAATCCATCGATGTCACCGTCCGCGTAGAGCCTGTCCACATCGACTTTTTCAGACTCGGGAATCAAAGGTGTTTCGCTTTCGGGTTCAGCCTGAACAAAATCACTTTGCAAAAAAGTCTCTTCGGGTTCGATTTGTTTGGTGGTTTCACCCGCCATCTCTGCCGGACCAGAATCTTTTTTATCCTCTCTTGACTGCAGAAAAGAAATAACCAAAAGCGCACAAAAAAAAACGATAACAATCGGAGTAGATACTTTAACCAGGGGAATCAAAACAGACGGTTTATAAACCACATGAGCAGATAGAGATTCCACGGCATCGCCGATGATAAGGTCATCCAATTTCGGTGACGTGGTTCTTTTGATATTGCTGATCGATTTTTCTAACTCATCGGCCAAGGTATATCCAGCACCTCCGTATTGACAAATTCGCGTAGTTTTTCAAGGCCATACCGGTATCGGCTTTGGACCGTGTTGATCGAAACCTCCTGGATTGCGGCGATTTCCTTAAATTTCATTTTCGCCTGAAGATAAAGCACGACGACTTCCCTTTGAGGCAAAGGTAATTGAGCCAGTGCCTCCGCCAGCAGGTCGTCGATGTCATTGCTGATTGCTGTTTGTTCCGGTTTATCCGGACTCGATTGAATTGGCCCATTATTCTCAAGTCCTTCCACGCTGTACATCTCGTCACGAAACCGCGAACGAACCTGGTTAATAACACAAACCACTAAATACCTTTTCGAACTGCCGAAAGTGTGAAAATCTGACAGTTTTTCGGTAAACGACATAAACGCATCATGCAGCACTTTTTCCGCTTCATTTTTGTCGTTCAAAAGCGACGCTGCCACAGTATATAAGCTGTCTTTGTATTTCAGATAAAGCCGGCGCAAAGCCTGACCATCCCCTCTTTTAAGCTTATAAACCAGTTGCCTGTCTTCAAGCATTGACGCCCCGAAAACAAACCCTAATACCGTATCAACCTACTATATTAACGGCAAAACACCCCTTTTTAGTCTAAATCTTTTCATCATTTTTCATTATTCCTGTTAGATTTAATGTAAAGCCGACCAAATAAAACGATGAATTGAAAAAGCTGTAAAAACCTTATTTTTTGACAAAACAGCGGGTGATGGGATTCGAACCCACGACATTTGGCTTGGGAAGCCAACACTCTACCACTGAGTTACACCCGCACCAACATGCTTTAATGTACCTTTTTAACTCGTTTCTGTCAACAGCAATCCGCTCGCAGCGGTATCAATTTTAACGATGCCGAACGTCCGGCTCGTATATTTCCGTAAATGGAACTTCGACTTCTTTGGTTTCGACAAAAACGTTCATGACCTCCTTTTTTCTCCTGATGCGGTTGACGATGCCGTTGCGCCTTAACGCAGCGACATAAACCGTATCGCCTTTGCGCACCTTTTTGATAAACCGACTCTGTCTAACCGCCAATGGTGTTTGAGCTGTCAATTCCGATATTTTTACCATCAATGACTCAACATAGTCGCTGAAAGGTTTCGGCGAATTGCGAACCTTATCGAAAAACTCATCGACCGCCTCGTTGACCTGATGCATGGTCTTGTCGATCTCCCGCTCGGCTACCTGCGAAATCAATTGTTGTTTCTGTTTGGCGTTTTCAAGTTCCTCTGCGGCTTTATCACGAATCCGTTTTGCCTCATCGAGTAGTTGCTGCGATTGTAACCGTTTATTCTCGGCGTCTTCGCGCGTAGCCTGGACCTGGTTGATCAGGTCGCTGGTACCGTCGGCGTCCTGTTCCAGTATTTGATTGGCCTGCCTGATCAGTGACTTCTCCATCCCGAGTTTTTCGGCGATGATCATGGCGTTGCTGCTGCCTGGTGTCCCGATCTGTACCTGATACGTCGGTCGCAATGTATTAACATCGAACTGAACCGAGGCGTTTTCCGCTCGGCTGGTCGTGTAGGCGTAACTTTTCAGTCTTCCCAAGTGCGTCGTCGCTACGGTCTTGCTTTTCTTTTTAAGAAGCCGATCCAGAATCACCCCCGCCAGAACGGACCCTTCAGCAGGATCGGTACCGGCCCCGAGCTCGTCGAGCAGGACGAGCGTTTGGTCATTGGTTCTTTTTAGAATGTCTACGATCTTTTTTATATGGGCCGAAAAAGTACTCAGGCTCTGCTGAATACTCTGCTCGTCGCCGATGTCGGCAAAGACCTGTCGATAGATACCAAGCTGACTGTCCTCTCGGGCGCAAATGTGCATTCCCGTCTGAGCCATCAGAACCAGTAAACCGATCGTTTTCAGTAAAACGGTTTTGCCGCCGGTGTTGGGTCCCGTCACCAGCAGCAGATCAAAATCGTCACCAAGCCTGATATCGATCGGAACAACGTCGTCGAACACTTCAGTGACATCGCGATTTTTTTCCTGACTGAAATAACAAAGCAGCAGCGGGTGCCGGGCCTGACGAAAACTTAAAGAACAATCCGGCGTTATGTGCGGAGCCGTCATATTATAAGCAATACTGAAACGCGCCTTGGCAAAGGTCAGATCGATCAACCCTAAAAGATTCAAAGTGCTCAAAACATCGGGTTTTCGGTCTAAAACCGCCTGGCTCAATTGCCACAAGATACGGTCGATCTCTTTTTTTTCTTCATAGCGTGCGTCCTCCAGCTCATTGCTCAGTTCGACAAGCGGTTCCGGTTCGACATAAAGGGTCGCCCCGGTATTGGACCTGTCCAGCACCACACCTCTGAGGCTTTGACGATGAGTGGCCTTGATCGCCACGACCGCCCTTCCATGACGCATTAAAAATTTATCGTTTTCGATCGCGTTTTTCAATTCCGACGAATTCACAATGGATTTGAATTCACGTTTAATTTTCGCATCGAGTTTTTCTATCTGCCTCCTTATCTGGCGCAACTTCTCAGATGCGTCGTCCTTAACTGTATTTTCATCCTCGATGCATTGCCTGATCTGCTCGACAAGGGAAGTGAAATCATGGAGCCTCGAAGCCAGATTCCACAAATGCTTCACCTCCTGCGGCTCACACTCGGCGAAGAATTTTCGTACCTGCCCGCTGACCGATAACGTGCCGGCAATCTGCAGCAGATCGCCCGGCTCAAAAACCGTTTTAACATGACCGATCTGATCGAATAAAGGGCCGATATCACTCAACCCTCCAAGAGGCAACGAGTCACCTTTTGACAGCAAAGCTTTCATTTCGGTAGTTTCACAGAGCCGTCGGCTTATCCACTCTTCATCCATAGATGGATAAATCTTTGCCGCCGCCGCTCTGCCGGGACCGCTTTGCGCATAAGACGCCAGGATCTGCCTGATCTGCTCAAATTCGAGCACCTTCAAGCTATGTTCGTCGATTCGTTTAACTGCCATGAATCAGTCCAATATGATTATTTACTAAAAAACGCTGAAGATTATAGCATTTTTATCCAACCAATGCAGATTTTTCTCCAAATCGAATAGCGTGAACAAAAGCCCGCATTTGGCTGTAAAGAGATAATAATGAAGATGTTTAACTTGAAAAATGTTGTTTTTTTGTGTACTATCCCCCGTAAACACCGATAAACACAGTATTATTAAGATGTCGATCGGATTAGACGTGTTGCTGAAAAATTTTCTATATAGAAACGTAGAAGCCTTTAAAATTTACCCGAGGAATAAATGAAACAAGACAATACGATCAAGCCAAAAAAGGGCGGTATCAATTTCTGGATCTGCGGAGGTTTGTTAGTCATTTTAATGATAGCCATATTGGGCAGAGAAATCGACAGACCTTTCTTCGGCCTTCATAGCTGGGCCAAAGCGAGCGGTGCCTGGGCGGCTCGATCTCATGTGAAATACGGATTAGACTATACCAAGGGCATGACTACCTGGGCGCTTGGCTATCCGCCCAAGGAAAATCCGAGCCGCTATCTGGACCATCCGCAATCTGCGGTTTTGACACTCGCCCTTTTCTTCAAAATATTCGGTGTCAGTGAATTTTCATACCGGCTGTTCAATCTTATCACCACCGTGTTGATTCTTATTGTGTTCCTGAAAATTCTTAAAGAATTATTTGACGATAAAATTGCACTGCTTGCGGGGCTGATCTATGTATTGTTTCCGCTGATCGGTTATTTCGGCGGCGGGTCGATCATTACACTTATGGCGTTTATCGCGTTTTTAATGTATCTCGGCATTAACGACCACATAGAACTCAGTCTTAATAAAAGAACTCAAAAAATCATTCTCGCGGCCGCTCTGTTTATCGCGGTACAATTCGGCTGGACGGGATTTTTCTACGCGTTCGGCATTGGCTTTCATTATGTTTTCTTCTGTCTGGTCAAACGAAAAATACCGACGCCTTCTGTTTTGGCGATTTTGATCATTGCGCCACTATCGAGTCTGCTTTTGAACTTTATTATTATGGCCGGCGGGTATGACTGGGATATCTCGAAGATTATGGAATTATATAAATGGCGCTCAGCCAAAGGCGAAATGCAGCAAATGGTAGGATTCGACTGGGGAGCGTGGCTGGCAAAATTCTGGGAGTTTGCGCTAATCAATTTTACACTGCCGGTCTTGCTGTTAGCGATCGGCTATCTGACCGTCGGGCAATTCTATGTGTGGTCGGCTCCGAAGGATAAGACTCAACCGGCAAAAAATTTCAGGTTTCCGTTTTTCCTTCTGTTTGCCGTTCCACCTGTCACCCAGGTTCTGGTCCTCCGTGGGGCCCTTTGGAAACACCAGACATGGGAAAGGCCGTTTTCCGCACTGATCGCTATATCGGCGGCCCTGGGACTGGCCGTTATTTTCGACCTTGTCAGCAAAGCGAATAAAAAAGCAGCAGTATCGATCGTATCAATTCTTTTGCTGATCATCGTCGTTTCTTCGGCAAATGGAACGAACTATTACTACGATGTTCGCTGGCAGGCACCTCAAAAAATACAAATGTTCGAATATTTAAAAAATGTTATACCGCCGGACAAACATCTGCTTAGTTTTGAGAATTTTATCGTGAACCAGCACAAAGCCAAAGGCGGCTTCATCAGGCCCGAGATCGCATGGGTACTGGATCGCGAGATCGACCAGGCCGGCTTTGTCGTCACTAACGGTTCGCTCGACCTGGCCGCGGCGGTCAATGAGATCCGGCAAAAGGCCCAGACCGGCCTGTATCCCTGCTACCTGATGCCTATTGAAGACCGCAATCCTCAGCTTTCCGCTTATCTCAGCGCACTGAGATCGGAACTCAGCAAATATTACCCGATCAAAGAATACTTCAGCGGATCGCCCGGCAAGATATCTAAAGACAAACAATTCCTCCGCGCGGGAATGTACAAATATATGGTTTTCGATCTCCAGCCGCAGAAGTAATGATGGATAATCAGCACCACAGAATTACTGTATGTTCGGTCAACTGGTACTCCACACAGTTATTAAATAATCTGTTCCACAATTTAAATCATAAAGCCGAGTATCCTGAGCGAATCAAATATCTGATTATTGATAATACGAACGGTAAAGATAAAGAACTTGAATCCTTAAAAACGCTATCCCTTCCGTTAGATATTATTCCTCATGACCCTCAGGAAACAAACGGATCGTTCGCGCATGCCTCGGCGTTGAATCATGCGTTGTCGATCATCGATACCCCGTTTACACTGATCACCGAT
>CAZNET010000082.1:6227-9106 GCA_964571885.1 uncultured Pirellulales bacterium | reverse complement strand
TATTTACCTTCCGCCAGAACAATATGGTTCCAAGATGGAAAGAACAGACATGAAACAAAGCCAGCCACAGAAAATACCGCGATGAAGCCGAATTTTTCTTTGTGATGAGTTTTGACATAAGCGATCAGGGCAATGACCGAAGCGGTCGCCAATTGCAGGGCGATGATCACGCGCAAGCTGTTTTCCTTTCCCAGTAGCGGGACAAACACAAATCCCGCACAGAACGAACCGAGCACCGCGCCAACCGTGTTTACGGCATACGCAAATCCCAGGGATCTGCCGACTTTAGCGATGGATCTCGTATAGAGTTTTCCCACAATCGGGAACGTGGCTCCCAGACATATGGTCGGAATAAGCATTAAAAGAAAAAGGATCGCCGCTTTCATCATATTCAGCAAAGCGAAATTATCCTTAAAATTAAAAATGATCTTGGCAAAAAACAACTGACTGTTCCCCAGAAACTGGCTGATCAATAGAACGGAAACGGCTGCTGCGGTCTGCGTGCCTAAGAGCAGATGAAGCGGATTTTTCGTATCGGAGAGTTTGCCGAAAATCATATTTCCAACGGCCAGACCTGAAATGAAAGTGACCAGTACAATGGTAAACGAATAGGTTGTCGGCCCTACGATAAGACCTAACAATTTAGTCCAGATGACTTCGTAGGACATGGAACAAAAACCTGAAACCGCGAAGACCACCAACGCTCCGACGGCCAGCCAGGAAAACGAAGATTGGTAATCATGGATTTTAAGATCGGTTTGTTCTTTCACGGCGTGTCGTTTTTCCATGGATGCTGTCCCGAGCTTCACCGCGATCAGCCAGCACAGCAAGCCCATAACAACATTTACCAATACCGCCAAAATCAATGTTCCCCACATGGTAAGCCAGTTAATCAGCCAGAATCCGCATAACAATGACCCCACAGCCGCTCCGAAGGTATTGAGTCCGTAAAGCATACCGGCGTGCGCGCCGAGCGTGTTCAGTTTTGTAACATAAAATCTGCAAAGCACCGGTAAGGTCGCTCCCATACAAATAACCGGAAACACCATAATAACCGAACAGCCGAAAAAAGTCAGAAAATTATAAATCAGAGGATCATTGAAAAATTTGTTGTAAAGCACCGAATAAAGAGGCAAAAACGCATTCAGCAAAAACGGAAGGACCAGTGCATACAGACCAATCACGATTTCAAGCTGACCATAGATTTTAATGAGTCTCGAGGATTCGTCAATGGTATCGATTTTTCTGGCAGCGAGGTAACTGCCAAGACCCAGCCCGCCCATAAAGACGGTTAAGACTATACTGACCGCAAACGGAGCCCCGCCGATGATTTTGACAATCATGCGAATCCATAGAATCTCGTAAATAAGACTGGTGACCCCCGAAAGAAAGAAAAACATTAGAATCAAAACGTTAAGCCTGTTAGGTTTTGACTTTAATGCAAAAACCATATTCATCTCCTATATTCTTAGGGAGATAGCTTATCAACAATCCTGGGAAATGTCAACCGAAATTTCCTGAGAAATACGAAGATAAGTAAAGTCCGAACCGTTACTTACGGAAAAGTGATTTTACATAGCCGGTTATCCATTTGAAATGAAGGATGATGTGCATGATCATCAGGATGACAAAAACCACCGACAGATAAAAATGAATATCACCCCAGTCATGGCGTGACATGGAAAGCAGGGTCTTGATGTGTTCGCCTCCTCGACCTCCATGTAATTCGCGTCCGTGTCCGCCAGAGCCCGGCGGCAGAACGACCTTAATGATAATGCCTGTTACCGCCAGGCCGATCAATAAAATAAAACTCAGAAGATCCACAATAAAATTCAGTGTGTTTCGTTTCATCTTTTTTCCTTACCAGCTTTGCGTGGACGTATAAATGATCTCAGCCGTTTGATTCGCTTTGATTTCGATCTCGAACCGGGCGGTTCGCGCATCTTTTTTCTTATAAGTATGCGTCGATTCGTTGATCGTCCAGTTAACCCATGGCCAGAATTTTTCATCGACAAATACCGTTACCGCTTCGTCCTTTCGGTTTCGTAATTCTATTTTATGCTTCTCGGTGATCCTGCGCCGGCCGCGCTGCGTATCCAGTTTCGTATATTCGGGAACAATATCAAAAGCGTTGCCGATGTAAAGCGAGAGCCGTTCGTCTTTGGGCGTGTGGTCGATGGTATCCTCACCGACAAATTCGAGGCTCTCATCCGCCTTGTCTTTTTTAAACACCCTCACCTTTCCTTTAGGCAGCGCGATCCCAAGCTGATTTTCCTGCTTGTTCTCGAACTCGATCTTGATCTGGATTTTTTCGGGATTGCTCTGGCGTTCATAGACATAGATTTTCTCGGATTTCACACCCGAAGCAGGTTTGATAAACTCGATCTGCTTGACCTGATTGTTATTGATGGTGCTCGGCCTGCTTAACGTGTACATGTGATAATCCATAAAGGCTTTTTCTTGAAAACCCGGAGCGGCGGCTTCGGCCTTATAAACCCTACGATCCATTGCGCCTCGACCGGCTGTTATATCCTGGACGCGCCTGACATCACCGGCGATAAGTTTCAACTTTGCGTCTTTATAAACGGCTCCGGAGTTATTTGTGATGGTTACCCAGCCGCTGAAATCAAGAGTTTTTTCATCGTCACTTAATATCGCCGAGTAATCGGCTTTCCAATGGATGCGGCCGGTGGTATAGGTGACCTGGCACAGCTCATTACTGTCCGTCGTTGATTCAACCAGCCAGACAAGGGTGGGCTTGGTGACCAGTCTGCCGCTGGATTTGACCAGGCTGATTTCCTCGATGCTGTCTCTTGCGAGAATTTTCAAGCTTCGACCTTTTTTTAAAATCAAATCATTGCCCGCCGCTGAAAGCAATG
>CAZNET010000082.1:0-6217 GCA_964571885.1 uncultured Pirellulales bacterium | reverse complement strand
GGTCGTATCCGCACCACTGCCTTTCACCATTACCGAAACTCGCTGATCAATATAGCGCTTCAGCAGCTTTTCGGTATTGACCAGGTCGTATTCATAGTTTTGCTCGAGGATCGAGATACTGCCCGGCGAGGACAGGCACTTGAAATTCACACTCGTCGAATCGATCGCCGAGGCCACATCGGTAAATTCCTGCGTATTGACACCTTTGTCGAACGACATCATCCGGGCTTCACGCACTACGCCAAAATTGTCGTTATAGACCGTCAGGCTGACACCTTCTTCGCTGATCGACCCGGCAAATACAATCGAATTTATAAAAACGATAATAACAGCGGCAAATATAATGTTCTTTTTCATGATTTTCCCTTTCCAGCGTTTTTATTTTTTAGTCAAACCTTTTCATCGTATCATTCCTTAAATGATTCGTTCATTTTTACATCAATACCTTCCGCCGTAAAGCATTTTATCCAAAATTATTGACTAAATCCTTCATCTATTGATAATACATACGATTACATTCGATGCTGTTGATAATTTGGAGTATTTAATATGGTATTAAATTTATCGGTTCTGGCCGCTGAAAATGACTGGCTCCGTAGCGTAGTAGGTTATGAATTGGTAAAGGGAAACGCGATCTGGCGTTTTGCGATACTGCTGCTGATTATTCTTGTGGCGATGCTGGCGGGAAGGACCGCTCAGTATTTTCTCAGTGTTATCGCAGCCAACAGGGACAAAAAAGGCAAAACCACGGTAGTGACAATGTTCCTTCGCTGTTTGGCCAGACCGATTTCGGTAACATTTTTTGCGGTCGGTTTTTATTTCTGCAAGAGCCCTCTCGTCTTCGGCGAAAACGGTATCGCCGAATCCATCGATGCCTATTGGGTCAAGATCGCCCAGGCCATCGGCGCTGTTGCTATTGCTTATGCCCTGTACCAGTTGGTCGATATTCTGGAATATTATCTGCTTCGTCTGACCGGCAGGACCAAAACAAAACTCGACGATATGCTTGTCCCCGTGGTTCGCAAGTCGCTGCGGGTAACGATTGCTATCATCGCGGCGCTGTGGATCGCCGACGGGATTCTCGATGCCAATATCCGCGCCATCCTGCTCAGTGCCGGCGTCGGCGGTATCGCCATCGCCCTGGCTGCCAAGGATACCATCGCCAATTTCTTCGGTTCGATCACGATCTTCGCCGATCGGCCTTTTCAGATCGACGAACTGGTCAGGATCGAAGGGCATTACGGCCCGGTCGAAGAAGTCGGCTTCAGAAGCACGCGTATCAGAACGCTGGATGGCCACCTTGTCACCATACCGAATAACACCATCGCCAATACGGAAATTGAAAATGTTGGCCGACGCCCCTTCATCAGGCGAACGTCAGGCATTACCATCACCTACGATTCGGGATCCGTTAAGACCCAAAAAGCACTCGATATGATAAAAGATGTCCTCGCAAATGTCCCCGAGGTCAATCAGGATCCAGACCGGCCGCCGAGAGTTTACTTTAACGAATTTAAAGATTGCTCGCTGAATATTTATATGAGCTACTGGGTCAAACCGCCCGACTACTGGCTGTACCTCGAGGTCAATGAGCGGGTGAATATGGAGATCATGAAGCGATTCGAAGCCGAACAGATCGAATTCGCCTTCCCGACCCAGACACTGTATCTGAAAAAAGACGATGCATAGAATCCCGCAGCGGCGTGATAACATCTGACTAAAAGCAGACAGCTTTTATAAAATGCGCAGAGAGTCTGGCTCGACTCTCTGAAAACACAAGCCAGCCGTTACAAAATGTAAGAACAAAATGAAAAAGTGAATTTGAAACTATCAAGAAAGTTTACGCAGTAAGCCCAGGACGATGCCTTGGATTCGGCAGCTCTTTGCGTAGATGGGTTCGTAGTTTGCGTTCGCCGGTTCGAGCCTGACTCGGTTGGGTTCTTTAAAGAAACGTTTCAGGGTGACATTGTCGTCTTCGACGGCCGCGACGACAAGCTGGCCGTTTACGGCTGTGCTGCTTTTTTGACATACCGCGAAATCACCGTCGTAAATGCCTTCGTCGATCATACTATCCCCTTCCACCTGAACGGCGAAAACATCACCGGAATTGCCGAAGGCGGTACTAAGTGAAAGTATCTCCGGATTTTCAAATGCCTGTAAAGGTACCCCGGCCGCAACGCGCCCGGCCAGCGGTATCCCCGCTTCACCCCAACCTTCGAAGTCAGAATCATCAATGAGTTTACTAAGCAGTCTTCGCGTTTTTTGCGTCAGCGTCAAAGAGCGTGCCTTGCCTTTGCGGGTGGACACCAGTCCTTTTTTTCGAAGCTCTTCGATGTGTTCGAACACGGTGCTTCGGCTTATATGAAGCTGATTTGCCAGCTCCGATATCGTCGGGGAAAAGCAGTGATTGCGATGACATGCATCGATGAGTCGCAGGAGCTGGTTTTGCCTCGGAGTCAGTTGTGTGTTTGTGTTGTTTTGTCTTTTCATAATGTTTCTTCGCCTCCTGGTAGAGTATCCGGTTCGGCCAGACGGTCTCCGTTGTCTCGGTGATCGAGTAATCGGGCTTGACGGTCGCGTGAATGATCTCGGCGATGGTATCGAGCAGCTTGCCGATGGCGTTTTGGCCCGGCTCGAATCCCGTACGTTTCTCTGGCTGCCAGTTCGTTGTGAAATCACCGCCGGGTCCGAATTTACACAATGGTTTGTTTCGATCGTTATCCATGATCATTTGTATTCCTTATCAAAATCCGTTTTGCCGGTAATAATTTCTATCGTCAAACACCTGCAAAAAACCCAAACAAAAACCGAACAAATTTCACATTTTTGAAAAAATTTTCGGCGGGACATATAACGGCATATAGCTGCGGTTTATATGGGACCGCGAAGAAAAAAATGTACAAAATCCCAAGCTTGTTTCAGTCAGCCACAAGACGCTCAGTCTCTTCGAGGATATCCTCCCGCTTCTGATCACTGTCGATATCCATCCAGTGAACGTCTCTGAATGTCCTAAACCATGTCCGTTGATGTTTTGCCAGATGACGGGTGTTTTTTTTGATCTGTTCAATGGCGTCGTGAAGTGACAGATTCCCCTGCAAATACTCGATGATCTCCGCATAGCCGATTGCGCAGCTTGCCTGCTTACTCAACGGCTTCTCTTCAGCCAGCAGGGACTTGACCTCATCGACCCAACCCGCCTCGATCATTCTTTTCACGCGGGCGTTAATGCGTTTGCTTTCGACCTCTTTTTGTCTGCGAAGACCGAGAATCTTCCAGTCATGACGTTGATCCGCCGCGTCCCATTGCTCTTGAAAGGTCGATATCGGCTTGCCGGTCAGTTCATACACTTCCAGCGCCCGAATGACCCGCTTGGCATCATTTGGGTGTACGCGTTCTGCTGTTTGCGGATCGACGATCTTAAGTCTTTCATAGAGAGTGATTAATCCCTGTTTGTTTGCCTGCTCGGTCAGTTTTGCCCGGATGGTCTCGTCACTGCCGGGCCCCTCAAACAGGCCGTAAAGCAAGGCCTTGATATATAACGCCGTACCGCCAACCGCAACGACGGGTTGACCTTTACGTATAATTTGATCGATGGCTTTATTCGCCATGTCGAGATACATCCCGACATTGAACGATTCGCTGGGTTCGACGACATCGACCATATGATAAGGGATTTGGCTGCGATGTTCAACCGAGGGCTTAGCCGTACCGATGTCCATCCGCTTATAGATCTTCATCGAATCGACACAGACGATTTCAGCATTAAGCTGCTTCGCCAACGAAAAAGCCAATGAGCTTTTGCCTGACGCTGTTACACCCAGAATTAAAATCTTTTTCACAGCCATAATTTCCTATGATATTCCTGTCAAAATCCTATAATAGCACATCATATGAAAAATACCGTCAAAAATCAAAACAGCAAAACTCTCGAGCTCGAACTCGAGACCAAACGCTCCATCGTCAACAGCGCTCTCATCGATTTTCTCGAAAATCAGCTTGACGCAGACGATGTGCTCAAAGACGCGATCCGTTATACCCTTAACGCCCCCGGCAAACGTATCCGCGGGTCGATCGTACTGTGGGGCTGTGAAATGATTTGTGGTACGGTCAAAGATGAAGCCATTACCACGGCGACGGCCATCGAAATGATACATACCTATTCGCTGATTCACGACGACCTGCCGTGTATGGACAATGACGATTTTCGCAGGGGACTTCCCACCTGTCATAAAAAATTCGACGAAGCGACCGCTGTTCTGACCGGCGACGCTCTTTTGACAATGGCGTTCGGATTATTAGCGAAGGAAATCGCGGACGCGAATCTGGCGGTGAAATTGATCGGTCAGTTAGCACAGGACGCAGGTGTGTCCGGTATGATTGCGGGACAGGTCGCGGATCTGCAGGCGGAAAATACTAAGGGTGACAAAGCCACGGTCGAATATATCCATCTGAATAAAACGGCGAAAATGTTCCGCTGCTCCGCGATGTGCGGCGGGCTTTGCGGCGGCGCCGATACCAATCAGCTTCGCATGCTCAACGACTACGGGCTCAATATTGGTTTGGGATTCCAGATCGCCGACGATATCCTCGATATCTGCGCAACCTCCGAACAACTCGGTAAAACCGCCGGCAAGGACGAAAAGGCTTCCAAGTGTACCTATCCTGCGGTTGAAGGGTTGGAAAAATCAAAACATCTCGCTCGGCAAATCTCGCAAAAGGCCGTCAAAAGCCTTGATCCTTTCGGCGAAAAGGCAAAAACACTGCAGCGGCTCGCTGTGGTATTACAGGAACGAACAAAATAAATGAAATAACGAGATGCTGCGTACTCCATAATTTTCGAAGGACTGCCCAAAATATCTCAGTGACTTACCATAAACGGTTTCTTCTGTTCTTGAAATTAGGATGAACTCCAAATAACAAAAGGAGGCAATGAATAGCGGATAAGAACGTTTTGTTTCAGATCTTTGCCGGCAGTTGGCTTAATTTCCAATACCGCTGAACCGCCCGCATGATCTCGACGAATTTATCGTATTCGAATGTCTTGACCAGGTAGCCCGCGACATTAAGTTCGAAACTTTTCGAAATGTCGGCCTTATCTTTAGAGGTCGTCAGCACGACAACGGGTATTTGTTTGAGTTCTTCGTTATCTTTGATCGCCCGAAGGAATTCGTGACCGTTCATTTTGGGCATATTCAGATCGAGCAGTATGAAATAAGGCTTTTTCTTAGCAGGATCGCTGAGATAATTAAGTGCTTCCTCTCCATTATTAACATGAATCAAAGGATTCCCCACACCAATATCATTAAAGGCACGCTGAATGGTCAATGCATCGATGCTGTCATCTTCAATCAACAATATAGGAGCATTATGTCTCATGAATCCAACTCCAAAAAAACCTTAATTAACTCATAAGCTCATATTCGTTTACAGTAGATTATCGACGGAAACGCCGAAGCACTGTGTTTAGTTTTTTCTATATTTTGAATAATATTTCTTATTATGGTGATACATTCACCATATAGATCGCCATCGTATCGCAATCCTTTTATCTATTCTATAGCCTTTCAAAAATATAAAACCTGCCATTTTGGCAACATTCCCTTCAGCAGCTCGACCATAAAGCATTTATTTACAATAGATTATAGATATTATAAGATTCCGGCACGGTCTTTGCGTATAAATATAAAGTCATGAATATTTTTATTTTGGAACGGAAAAAATGAAATTCGATAAATTCACATTAAAAGCCCAGGAAGCTCTTGCGACCGCGCAGCAAATTGCGATGGCCAGGAGTCATACAATATTATCGCCCCTTCATCTGCTCAGCGCGCTGCTATCGGACGAAGAAGGGATTGTATTAGAGATCCTTAAAAAGATCGGCGCCAACGCCGACCGCATTAAAGAAATGACCGAGGGGGAGTTGAATCGGCTTGCGCAGGGCCAGACATCTGAGCAGTTGATGCCCGATCCGGCGTTGAATCAGATAGTTCTGGACGCATTGAATCGGGCCGAAAAAATGGAGGATGAATATCTGAGTACCGAACATCTGCTGCTTTCACTGGCGGCCAAGAAAAGCGACGCAAAAGAGATTCTGAGCGTCAATTCTGTCACTCCCGAAGCGATTGAAAAAACACTGAAGGATCTTCGCGGCACAAGTAAAGTTACCGATGCCAGTCCGGAAGCGAAATACAAGGCACTGGAACGCTACGGCATCGAT
>CAZNET010000081.1:1428-9124 GCA_964571885.1 uncultured Pirellulales bacterium | reverse complement strand
AACTCTCTGAAATCGAAAAGGAGGTTTTTAATGAAAATCGAAACAGCCAATGAATTAGCTGGAACAATCACCGACGAACTAAGCAAAGCATTGGTCGGACAGACTGAAGCAATTGAACAAACGATTGTTTCACTTATGTCCGGCGGCCATGCATTGCTCGAAGGTGTTCCCGGAACCGGTAAAACCCTTCTTGCCCGGGCCCTGTCCTATGTCACGGGAACCTCGTTTCGCCGTATTCAATTTACCCCCGACTTGATGCCCTCGGATATTATTGGCGTGAACATTTATGATATGGTTCTCAAAAAATTTGATTTCAGGCCCGGCCCGATTTTTTGTGATATTCTTCTTGCGGATGAAATCAATCGTGCCCCGGCGAAAACACAGTCTGCCCTGCTTGAATCGATGCAGGAATACCAGGCGACGGTTGACGGCAAATCGTACCCGATGTCTGACGTGTTCACGGTGTTTGCCACCCAAAATCCCGTGGAATTTGAAGGCACTTATCCGTTGCCGGAAGCTCAGGTGGATCGGTTCATGATGAAAATCGTAATAAAGTATCCGCCGGAAGAAGCTGAGATGGAAATACTGGATAAAATAGAATCAGGATTCGATTGCGCCGAACTGAAAACGGCGGACATCAGAAAAATTCTGGATTATTCAATGCTTATCGATATACGCCAACTTACCCAAAAGGTCCATGTTGAAGAATCTGTAAGACGGTATGTCACTCAGATGATCCGAGCGACCCGTTCAAAACCCCAAATCATACTGGGGGCAAGTCCCCGCGCGGGTGTTATGCTGTTACAGGCCGCAAAAGGTCGGGCATTGGTACGCGGGCGTGACTTTGTAACACCGGATGATGTCAAAGCGATGGCCCTGCCGGTGCTTCGACATCGGCTACTGTTGATACCGGAAGCCGAAGTGGAGGGCAAAACCGTTGATGATTGTATCAATGAAATCCTACTCGCGATGGAGGTACCGAGATAAACAATGCTGCCCTCTTTGCGTTTAATCATAATGATAATGGCGGCCGCACCGTTATTTCTGGCCGGCACAATCTATGAATTCTTTATCGGTATCGGCGTAATTTATATTATTTTTTTAATCATGTACGCGGTTTTTGACGCGGCCATACTGCCGCGACGCAGACAGATACCGATTAAGCGGATTATGCCCGAGCGAATTTCACTCGGCTTCCCATCACGAATAGTTTTCGAAGTTCAAAACCTCTGCCGAAGACAGGTTGAAATTCACATCGCCGAAAATGTTCATGAAACCATTGAAGTCAAACCTGAAAAATGCCAGGCGGTTTTCAAATCGGGCGAAAAGAAGACCCTTGAATATAATCTTTTGGCCCGAAGACGGGGACGGTTTCAGTTCGCGGAGATGGATGTCAGGATTTTACCTAAAACGGGACTATTATATCGTCAGTTCCGGTTAAACATCCCAGATGAATTTTGTGTATTTCCCAACCTTGTAAATCTCAAACGTCATGAGCTGTTGGCCAGACGAGGTCTCAGCTATGAACAAGGTCTTGCAAGGCTAAAAAGGCTCGGGCAAGGTTCGGAATTCGAAAGTCTGCGGCCTTATGTCAGCGGGGACGAAATGTCTCGTATTGAATGGAAAGTCACTGCTAAACGTGCAAAACTGATCGTTAAAAATTATGAGCCCGAAAAACAACAGAATATCCTGGTTGCCATCGACGTCGGTCGGGCAACCGCCGGCGAGTTTGGCGGTCTGAGCCGCGTCGACTATCTGGTCAATGCCGCTTTGATGCTGGCCTATGTGGTCCTTCGACAAAAAGACTGGTTTAGTCTCATTGCCTTCAGTGATCGGATCGAAACTTATCTGCCGCCCGTCAGCGGATTGAAAAATATCGAGAAAATCGCTCAAGCGCTTTTTGAATTACAGCCGCGTCTTGTCGAATCGGACTACGGTTCCGCTTGTCGTTTTCTTGGCTTGACCAATCGGAAACGAAGCTTGCTTTGTTTAATGACCGATGTCGTTGACCGTTATGCCAGCGATGTCATTATCGCTTACATGGCAAGATTCGCACGATACCATTTGCCGCTCGCGATAACATTATCCAATCCGGAAATACAACAGATCGCTAAAGCTCCTTTAGATCATTGCGATGACCCCTATGCCAAAGCAGTGGCTTTGGATACTCTTGCCGCCAGAGAAGATGCGCTGGTCTCCATGCGCCAAAAAGGAATTTCTGTTCTGGATGTCCCTCCAAATCGGCTGACACCGGAACTTATCAATCGTTATACCCTGATCAAATCAACCCATAAACTCTAAACCAGGCTTTCGGTCATGATCGCCTAAAATGAAATTTTGGATTTTCTCCCCGCTAACAATAAATAGGCGATTGTCAGCAACGCGGCGCATACCCCGATCCATATTTTTATAAATCCGGGAAGGTATGTCGGTGTAATAAAAGCTTCGATCATGCCTGCAACAATAAACATGGGAATGGTGCCAAGCACCAGCAAAACAGCGTCATGCGCCCCGGCTCGAAGAGAAGCCGCTCGTGTGAGTTTTCCCGGTATTGCCAGTGACAAGCCAAGTTTCAAACCGGCCGCCGCTGAGATCAGAATCGCGAATATTTCTAAAACACCATGTGGCGCGATAAAAGACCAGAATTCATACGTAAGACCATAATTAGCAAAATGACCTGCGAATCCCCCTAACATCATAGAATTAAAGATGAGGATGTAACAGGTCCCTATGCCCGCCGTAATACCTAGGGCGAACGCATTAAACGCCACCGATATATTATTGACCATAATGCCTGCCGCCATAGGCGGTTTGGGCATTTGTCTGAACCGTTCACTTATATCCTTGCTGGTGACGCCTGATTCCTGCTCCGTCAGGTCCAGTCGACCCGGGACATAAAGATACGCATTCGAAGGTTTCAGGACGGTACTCACATAAGCCCCCAGGGTACTGATGATAAATAATACCGTTGCCAGCATTAAATAAGGCCATAGTCGGCGAAAGAGCCTCGGATAACCGTGATAGAAGAATTCACGAATCGCACGCATATAGTTTATGTTTTTGCGCCTGTATAAAAGTCCATGAGCCGAAATAGAAAGTTGATTGATCCGCTGCTGTGTCATCGGATCGATCTGATACATCCTGGCTCTGGCGACATCGATGGCAACCGCCGGATATAATCTGGTCAATTCGTGAAGTTCTTTATCGTTTAATGCTTTCAGTCCTTTTGAAGCGGCTTTGGAAACGATCGACTCAAGGCGGTTCCATGTATTGACACGTGTTTCTAAAAATCGAGCGGCTCTCATGCCCCCGCCTCCAAAACATCATTCTCCGTTTTATTTTCCTGCTGAGCCTCTTCAGCTTTTGTGATAAGATTTTCGAGATAGCCTTCAAGCTCCTCCAGGGACTCGTTTGCCGGCATATGACCTGCACGGGTCATTACTGGTCGCAACAGCCGAGGCAGCAATTGTCTTCTTGCTTCCATATTCAATTCTTCTCGTCTTACCCAATAATTGTGCAGCAAACGATATTCTTCCGGCTTAAGTCCCGTAGCTTCCAACGCAGCGGAAGTAACAACTTCGTCATCGACGATGTGTTGTTTTTTGTCATAACTGGCGGAATAATCGGGCACCTCTTCGGAAATCACAACGGTGCCGGCGGCCAGGTCTCCGAGACGTTGTATCCTTTTTGTAATAAACATTGTAATTCCCGCGACCGCATAAATTCCCATGGCATCGACTGCACGTAACAGATTGCGTATGACAACAGAACTAAAGGAAATGCCAAATCCTTCAGTCTGCACGACACGGATCTTCATGTATTTTTTGCCGGGACTCTGGCCGTTCGTCCACATTTCGAATAATACGAAATATCCCCAGTAAATTAAAAAAGCAACCAGAATAAGAACAGCAACAAACCACATTTCAGCAGCATTAGAAAATCCTATGTTATCCTCAATATGAATACCGACTACGAGCAACAAAAAAAATAAAAGCAGATACAGCAAGAAAATGAGGGCGTTATCTACAAATCCCGCTATGAACCGCGACCCGATGCCCGCCAATCGCCGCTGCAGTTCAACATTTTCGGGAGTTTCTATAAAATCAAAATCCTGCACTGTTCTTTTCCTTCATATATATTGGTAAAGGATAATTTAACATTTTTCCATACAACAAGCAATGATGAACTTAAATTGGAAAAGAAAGTCGCTATAAACGGTTTCAGAGGACCTGCCCTTCCGTAAGAAGATTTCTGCTACCCTGAAAAAGATTTTGTTCATTTTAGTTTATATTCTTTATAAAACATCTTTAATATCTATTATGTCAGACATGCCAACATTTACATAATTCCTTTTGGGATTGAATGTTACGATAACTTCGTCAGGAATTTTTAAATAATATCCCTGTTTTTGTTGCTTTTTTCTCAGAACATGTTCAAACTATTAAAGTACTATGTCTTGTTTTTTTGATATGAAGGAGCAAGATATGTTAATGCAGGTGTATAGGTTTCTTTATCTGAACCAGCGGGCCAAATCAAAACGTTTCAATTTCCGATTTTTCTTAAAGAATTCAGATATACGAGGGTAAAGTTATAAATAAACAGGCAGGATTATTAAAATAATTTCCTTTGAATAAAAAGAAAGGAGCGCAGACATCTTTTACCAGTATCATTTCTCGGATACATCTTAGATTCTTTAAATCAATTTTTGCTATTTAATTTTACTTGCAAACGTAAAGGAGAAGAACCGATGAAAACAAAAACACTCTATTTAGTTTTAATAATTTTAACACTTTTTGCTGGTGCTTACGGAAAAACGTCTAATGCTCAGGTGTATGTCATCCACGGAATTCCGGGCCAGGATTTGGGCCTTGATCCTGCTTTGCCGGTAGATGTCGCAGTCGAAGGAGACTGTCTCTTAAACGGCTTCACATACGGACAAGTTGTGGGGCCACTGGATTTACCGGAGGGAACTTACAATATTCAAATCAGTGTCGCTGATACCGAAAATCCATGTGAAAATCCGCCGGTCATAGATGCTAATGTTCCTTTTTCCGCCGGTGAGGTTGCCGTTGTCATTGCTCATTTAACAGAAGACCAAAGCCCAACCGCTTCCAAATTCTTGATCAACCAAAAGACCTCTTATGGAAATGAGTTGTATGACATGAAGGATGAAGATGAGGACGAGAAGCAGGAAGATGAGAAAGGACATTATAGATATGGATGCTGCGGAAGACCCTCGATTACCCTTCACCATACTGCTGCGGCCCCGACGGTCGATATAGAATTAAAGCGAAGCATTGGTGATTGGGCAGGTGGAAAACAACTGACGGATGTTTCAAATGGCGATCAGGCAGCCGTTAAACTGCTGCCGGGCAACTGGGACATTTCGCTATTTCCCGCTGGTTCGAACGAGGCGGTCCTCGGACCGATCGATCTTAAAGTAAAACCGCGAAAATCTTATTACGCATTTGCTGTTGGTTCCTTAGACGCCGGCACATTAAACCTGCTGATTTATCAATCCGATTGTAGAGATTCCCAGCTTCGATTAATACCAGCCGTTGTGTATGTAATTCACGGCATTCCCGGAGAAGATTTAGATGCGGATCCGGATTTACCGGTTGATATTTCCCTGAATGGAATTTGTGCTCTACCCGAATTTACATTCAGTGAAATCACCGATCCGATCCCTCTAACGCCGGGACTTTATAATGTCCAAATCGCACTGGCCAATCCAGCGAATCCCTGCAATGAACCGGCCGTCATTGAAGCAAATATACCATTATATACGGGAGAAAACTTAACGATCATCGCTCATTTAACCGAAGACGGCCAACCAATCGCCAGCGTATTTATGAATGAACTAAATGTGCGACGCGGCTATTTCTTCCGAGCACCTTTGGTGGTTCACCATACCGCAGCGGCCCCGGCAGTAGATGTTAAGGCCGGAAAAAACAGAAGAAGAATTTTAAAGCTGGAAAATGTTATTAACGGTGACCAGGGGATCTTAAATACCACTCCAGGATTCTGGAAAATATCTATTGCACCGGCCGGCAGTAATAATCCTGTATTCGGTCCGGTTAAATTACGGTTAAAGAACAGAAATGCTTATTTCGTTTATGCGGTAGGTTCATTGGAAAATGAAACATTCACCGTTTTACAAAACATTATCCCTTTGAAGGATTTACCGTATTAAAGATCAAAATTAATTCAAACTTACTATTCGAAAGGAAAGACAATGAAAAAGATAAAGATGGTAAAAGCGGCGGCATTGATAACCGTCCTGCTCAGCATGACAATAGCTTTGGTGAGTTGCAACGGATCCGGGGAAATGCATATGTTTTCCTGGGGAAAGAAAGACATCGTCGATACTGCCGTCGCAGCGGATGGTTTCAACACACTGGTCACGGCCGTCAAAGCCGCTGGTCTGGTTGACACACTTAAAGGAGAAGGACCTTATACGGTTTTTGCTCCGACCGATGAAGCCTTTGCAGCGTTGCCGGATGGAACGCTGGGCAATCTATTGAAACCTGAAAACAAGCACAAGCTGGTTTCCATTCTGACCTATCATGTCGTTTCCGGTAAAGTCATGGCCGCTGATGTTGTCGAGCTTAGCCACGCTAAAACCGTAAACGGACAATTAGTAGCGATCAACGTGATGGGAGAAACGGTTAAGGTGGATAACGCAACCGTCATCAAAACGGACATCGAATGTACGAATGGGGTTATTCACGTGATCGATGCGGTTCTTTTACCAAATTAATTTTGACACATAATCGCCGAAAAGACAGTTTTATGAAAACGGCTGATAAAACAGCCTGATAAACGCTCTTTGAGCTAAAAAGAAATTGACATCTGAGCCGGTGAGCATTTAAGCTTGCCGGCTTTTTATTGAAAATCAACACTGAGCTGAACCTTCGGGTTTTTAGATGACGGCTCAAAATCCTTTTTTTGTAAATAATTAAGATTTTTTCTGTGAAATGTAAAAAAAAGTGTTCCAAGAAAGGCTTTACGAAAACATGAAAAATAAAAAACAGGACTGTGGTTTCCGAGAAGTCGTTCTTCACATGCTCCGCAGTCCTGTTCGATGGACCCTATCTCCGTATCGTGTTGAATCGGCACCTCCGTGTGCCATGCGGTCCGCTTTTTTAGGTTGGCCCAGACATCCGTGTGGTTATGACCCTTCCCTGGGTCCCGGGCCCGGATGGATACTATTTACATATAGATCCTCCCAAACATATACCATTACCTATCTTTCACTACCTAAGCATCCCTGCTCAACAAAACTTCCTTGAATGACAAAATATATTTTCGAAAAATGTGAAAATAATTTCACCGCCAGGATCAATTACAAATCGATTATTCCCTTCTTCTTTTCAACACACCTCCAACGACTTTTTAATGACCTAAATAAAAGTTTAATTACAAACTAATATTTTCTAAATCCTTTATACACCGGCACTGCATAGTGTTGCAAGTAGTTTTTCCCTGTAATTTAAAAAGTTTTTGGCTAAAATCAGATATGTGTTTTTTACTTTGAGCGTAGTGACTTTGTCTCGATATATAAGTATTTTGCTCGATGAACCTTATACTTGGCCGTAAAATTTTTGATTGACGAAAAAATTTTATTTTATAGAATTTACTTCGTACAAAAATTTGAGAGGTATTTTAGGAAATACGTGTGAAAATATCTTCAGGT